>JAXDMH010000098.1:0-9910 GCA_034666225.1 Myxococcales bacterium | reverse complement strand
CGCACGACTTCAACAATCTTTTGTCGGTGATTCTGGGTTACACGATTCTGGCGCTGCAAGACCTGACACCCGGAGCGGTGTTGTACGACGATATCCAGGAGATCAAGACCGCCGCCGAGCGCGCAGCGGCCCTCACCCGTCAACTATTGGCGTTTAGCCGGCAGCAGATCCTCCAGCCGCGGGTCGTGGATCTCGCCCAGATCATCATGGGCATGAAGGCGATGCTCAGTCGCCTGATCGGCGAGGACATCGAGCTTTCGACGTCGACAACGCCTGAGCTCGGTCGGGTGTTGGCCGACCCAGGGCAGATCGAGCAGGTCGTCATGAACCTCGCGGTCAACGCCCGCGATGCCATGCCAGACGGCGGCAAGCTGACGATCGAGCTCAGCAACGTACAGCTTGCCCCGACGCAAGCCAGCTCGCCCCTGGGTGCCGTGCCTGGAGACTACGTCATGCTCGCTGTCAGTGACACCGGCATGGGGATGGACCTGAAGACACGGGCGCGCATCTTCGATCCGTTTTTCACCACCAAGGAACCGGGTAAGGGCACCGGACTCGGGCTCTCGACGGTGCTCGGCATCGTGCAGCAGAGCGGCGGCAACGTCAGCGTCTACAGCGAGCTGGGCGCTGGCACCACGTTCAAGGTGTACCTGCCGCGGACCGATCGCGCGCTGGTAGCAGCGCCAGGTTCCGAGCCGGCGATCACGCTGGGGGGCACGGAAACCATCTTGCTCGTCGAGGACGAGGAACAGGTGCGCGTGGTCGCGAGCGCGATTCTGCGCCGGAGCGGCTACCAGGTGCTCGAGGCTTCGAACGGCGAAGAAGCGCTGCTGCTCCTGAAGGATTCGTCCGTAAAGATCGAGCTCCTGCTGACTGACGTGGTGATGCCACGAATGAGCGGCCGCAAGCTCGCCGAGCAAGTGGCGCGGCTGCGCCCCGCGCTGAAGCTGCTGTTCGCCTCGGGCTACACCGACGATGCCGTCGTTCGCCACGGCGTTCTGGACGCAGGTGTCGCGTTCCTTCAGAAGCCCTTCACTCCGCACGCCTTGCTCAGCAAGGTCCGACAGGTGCTGGACGCTCCAGATCCGTCGCATTGATGGAAATCAGCTGGTCTGAACCTCCCCGTGGTCTGGTTTTCCGGTTCCAGACCTCCCGCTGCTCGAACAGAATTTCCCTCGGGAAGAAGTAACACTCCTTTCCGTTCTCCATGGGGGCTCCGGAAATACCGGCGCTGGTGGGGGCGTTCTTCTGGGACCGGCGGGTGGACTGCGTTGCGGCTGTCCGCCAATCCGATAGCCGGTTAGCGAGAAGGGCGGGCGAGACGTGGCCGCGAGCCCGTCATGGGAGGTGATCTCGTGACGGGACTCGCGGCAAGTCAGCCTATTTGATCGGGGGCGTGGCTCGCTGCCGCTCGCACGCCCCCGCGCCCCCCTCGCTCCGCGCGGCGAAGCCGCGCTGCGCTCGCTTGGGAAGTCGAAGGGCAGTTTCAAGTCGATGGTTCTTCTGTTGGGGTGAGGGTGGTGACAGGGGCGTTGGGCTGACGTAGAGTCGCTTTTCCCCGGCATTCCCCCCGGGTCCCCCATGCTTGATCGCCTGATTGATCTGGCGGTCCACCGGCGCATGTTCACGCTGGTGGGCACGCTGGCGCTTGCGCTTTTCGGCCTCTTCTCACTGTCGAAGCTGAAAATCGAGGCGTTCCCGGACGTCACCAACGTCCAGGTGATGGTGATCAGCCTCTTTCCCGGGCAGGCGGCGGAGGAGATCGAAAAGCAGGTGACGATCCCCGTCGAGCGCGCGCTGACTGGCGTGCCGCGCGTGCTGGTCCAGCGATCGATCACCTCGTTCGGGTTGTCGCAGGTGATCCTGACCTTCGAAGACGACGTCGACATCTACTGGGCGCGCCAGCAGGTGGCGGAACGATTGCCCGAGGCAGAGGTCCCACCCGGCGTCGAACCACACATGGGCCCCAACGACACGCCGGTGGGGCAGGTCTATCAGTACACGCTGGAGAGCGATCGACACTCGCCCAGCGAGCTGCGCGGCTGGCAGGACTGGGTGGTCTCGAAGCACATGATGCGCGTGGCCGGCGTGGCCGACGTGGTCAACTTCGGCGGCTTTCAGAAGGAGTACCACGTGCTGGCGGATCCAGCGAAGCTGCGCAACAACGACCTGTCGTTGAAGGATCTGGTCGATGCCGTCGCCACGTCGAACGGCGCCACGTCGGGCGGGTACCTGCCCATCGGCGAGGCGGAGTTCGTGGTGCGCGGCCGCGGGTACCTGCAGTCGCCGCGCGACATCGAGAACACGGTGATTCGCGCGACCAACGGCACGCCGGTCCTGGTCAGAAACGTCGCCCACGTCGTGCAGTCGTACACGCCGCGCCGGGGCGCGGTGGCGCGTGGCGAGGCGATCGATTCGGTCGAGGGGACCGTGCTTTTGCGGCGGGGGGAGAACCCCAAGGACGTGCTGGATGGTGTGCACCAGGCCGTCGACACCATCAACCGCGAGATTTTGCCCCAGGGGATGAAGATCGTCCCCTTTTACGACCGAACGCGGCTGGTCGATACGACGCTGAAGACGGTGTCGTCCAACATGCTGGAGGGGATCGCGCTGGTCAGCGTGGTCACCTGGATCTTCCTGCGCGCGTTCATCGGCTCGTTCGCGGTGTCGCTGGTCATGCCGCTGGCGCTGTTGATGGCCTTCGTGGGTCTGAACTATGTGGGCGTCCCGGCGAACCTGCTGTCGATGGGGGCCATCGACTTCGGCATCCTGCTGGAGGGCGCGGTCATCCTGGTCGAGAACGCCTATCGCCACCTGGCCATCAGCAAGCCGCCGCCCGAACGTGTTCCGCACGTCGTCGCCGAGGCCGCCAAGGAGGTGGTGCGGCCGACGCTGTTCTCCATGGCCATCATCGGGGCGGCGATGATGCCGATCTTCACCCTGGAGCGGGTGGAGGGGCGCATCTTCCGGCCGGTGGCCCTGACGTACGCGTTCGCGCTGGGGGGCGCGCTGTTGTTCACGCTGACGACGGTGCCAGCGCTGACGGCGATGTTGCTGAAACATCGACCCGTCAAGGAAGTCCACCCAGCGTTCTTGCGCTGGCTAGAGCGCGGCTATCGGCGCGGTCTGGACTGGACGCTGCGCCGGCCGCTGCGCACGGCGCTGATGGCGGGGACCGTGGTGGTGGTGACCATGCTGCTGATCGGCCGCCTGGGGTCGGAGTTTCTCCCGCCCATGAACGAGGGCGACATTCACATCACCGTGACCATGCCCAGCGCCATCTCGCTGCAGCGGGGGGCGGAGGTCCTGCGCGAAACGCGCCTCAGCCTGCTGAAGTTTCCGGAGGTCAAGGACGTCCTCAGCGAGCAGGGGCACCCGGAGGACGGCACCGACGACGAGGCGGCCAATCAGTCGGAGACCTTCGTCATCATCAGGCCCGAAAAAGAATGGCACACCGGCCGCACCAAGGATCAGCTGGTGACGGCCATGCGGGAGGCGCTGGAACGCCGTCCCGGCGTTGAATTCAACTTCAGCCAGCCGATCAAGGATCGCGTCGAGGAATCAATCTCGGGCATTCGCGGGCAGGTTGTCATCAAGATCTACGGCGAGGACCTGGTCCTGATGCACAAGCAGCTGGACAAGGTGGCCGAGATCTTGAACGGGATCCAGGGGGCGCGCGACGTGGGGATCTACCGGGCCGGCAGCGCCCAGCACCTGGTGGCGGACATCGATCGCGAAGCGGCGTCGCGCTATGGCGTGCCGGTGCGCGAGATCGAGGACGCGCTGGAGAGCGGCCTGGCGGGACAGATCGCCACGTCCCTGTGGGAAGGGGAACGGAAGGTCGGCGTCCGGGTCAAGCTGCCCAGCGACCTGGGACCGGGCAGCCGCCAGGCGGTGGGACGGCTGGAGATCCCCGTGGGCAAGGCGCGCCTGGCGCTGTCGGCGCTGGCCAACCTGCACGTCGACAGCGGGCGCACGCAGATCAACCGCGAGCACGGCCAGCGGTTCCTGGCCCTGAAGTGCAACATCGAGGGGCGCGACATGGGCAGCTTTGTCGAGGAGGGACAGCGTCGGGTCGGCGACACGGTGAAGCTGCCGGAGGGATACCACCTGACCTGGGGCGGCGAGTTCGAGAACCAGCGTCGGGCCATGAAACGCCTTAGCGTCATCGTGCCGATCTCGGTGCTGGTGATCTTTCTGCTGCTGTACGCGACGTTCCGGGCGGCGTTGCCGGCGGTTGTGGTGTTGCTGGACGTCCCGTTCGCGACGGTGGGCGGTGTGTTCGCCCTGTACCTGACGGGCACTGACCTTTCGGTCTCGTCGGCGGTCGGGTTCATCACGCTGTTCGGAGTGTCGGTGATGAACGGCGTCCTCATCGTCACGTACATGCGCCAGGCCAAGGAGGCGGGGGCGACGCGGGAGAATCTGCTGTCGGTGGTGGCGGGGCGCATCCGGCCCATCTTGATGACGGCGCTGCCGGCGTCGATCGGGTTGTTGCCGGCGGCGCTGTCGCACGCCATCGGGTCGGATACGCAGCGGCCGTTCGCCATCGTGATCGTGGGTGGGCTGATCCCGGCGACGTTGTTGACGATGTTTCTGTTGCCGACGACGTATGAGTTGGTTGATCGGTGGTTCGGGTCGGGGTGGCGGCAGCGGCATCCGGAGGTGCCGGAAGAGCCTTAGCCGACGCTGGTGGGTTTGGTTTGGTTTGGTTTGGTTTGGTTTGGTCTTGAGGCGTCCGCCTCCTCCGCGTGGGCGGGTCCTGTCGCTGCGTGACCGCTTCCCCGACGAGCCGGTTCGCCGGGGCCGCGTCCGAGATTCTAGAGATCGCGAGCTGTGAATGTGAAGCGCCGAGGGACAACGGCCCCGACGAAACGGCTCGCCGGGGACCCCCTCACTTCGCGCCACCCCCCCACGCTACGTCGGCTCGCTGGGGGCCAATGTGCGTGCCTATCGGAACCATCCGCTGCGCAAAACATCGGGGTGAGCGCAGGGCAGCCCTGAAAGATCCTTGTAGGGCCACTGAAAGAAACTTTCGACGGTGGTGTGGGTGAACGGCGTGGTGATTGAGGTTTTGGGGGGCACGACGTTTGCTATCCATCGCTGGCGGGCTTTTGTCCGCGCCCCCCATGTTTGATCGACTGATTGACGTTGCTGTTCACCGACGGGTGTTGACCCTGGTCGCCAGCCTGGCTTTTGCGGTGTTCGGGGTGCTGACGTTCTTCAAGTTGAAGATCGAAGCCTTCCCGGATGTCACCAATGTCCAGGTCATGGTGATCACCCTTTACCCGGGGCAGGCGGCCGAGGAGATCGAAAAGCAGGTCACCTTGCCGCTGGAACGGGCGCTGACCGGCGTGCCGCGCGTGCTGATCCAGCGGTCGATCACCTCGTTCGGGCTGTCGCAGGTGATCCTGACGTTCGAGGACGACGTGGACATCTACTGGGCGCGCCAGCAGGTGGCCGAGCGGCTGCCCGACGCCGAGGTGCCGCCCGGCGTCGATCCCCACCTGGGTCCCAACGACACCCCCGTGGGGCAGGTCTACCAGTACACGCTGGAGAGCGATTCGCACACACCCAGCGAGCTGCGCAGCTGGCAGGACTGGGTGGTGTCCAAGCACCTGATGCGCGCGCCGGGCGTGGCCGACGTGGTCAGCTTTGGCGGCTTTCAAAAGGAGTACCACGTGCTGGCCGACCCGGCCCGCCTGCGCAACAGCGGCCTGGCGCTGAAGGATCTCATCGACGCGGTGGCGGCGTCGAACGGCGCCACGTCGGGTGGGTATCTGCGGCGCGGAGAATCAGAGTTCGTGGTGCGCGGGCGCGGGTATCTGCGCACGCCCAAGGACGTCGAGAACACCGTGGTCAAGGCGACCAAGGGGACGCCGGTGCTGGTGCGCAACGTGGCCCACGTGGTCGAGGCGTATACGCCCAGGCGCGGGGCCGTGGCGCGCGGCGAGGCGGTCGATTCGATCGAAGGGACGATTCTTCTGCGGCGCGGGGAAAATCCCAAGGATGTCCTGAACGGCATTCACGAGGCGGTCGATCGCATCAACCGCGAGATCTTGCCCAAGGGAATGCACATCGTTCCTTTCTATGACCGCACCCGGCTGGTCGACACGACGCTGACAACGGTGTCCCACAACATGCTGGAGGGCGTGGCCCTGGTCAGCATCGTGCTGTGGGTCTTTCTTCGTGCGGTCAGCGGTTCGCTGGCGGTGGCGGTGACCATGCCCCTGGCCCTGCTGACGGCGTTCGTCGGTCTTTATTACGCGGGCGTGCCGGCGAATCTGCTGTCGATGGGCGCGGTGGATTTCGGCATCTTGCTGGACGGCGCGGTGATCATGGTCGAAAACGCCTATCGCCACCTGGCCGAGGAGCAGCCGCCGCCCGAGGAGGTGCCGCACGTGGTGGCGGCGGCCGCCAAGGAGGTTGTGCGCCCGGTGTTGTTCTCCATGTCTATCATCGGCGCGGCCATGATGCCGATCTTCACCCTGGAGCGGGTGGAGGGGCGCATCTTCCGGCCGGTGGCGTTGACCTACGGCTTTGCGCTGCTGGGCGCGCTGATCTTCACCATGACCGCTGTTCCGGCGCTGACCACCGTCTTGCTGAAGAACCGGCGCGTCGAGGAAAAAGATCCGGGGTTCCTGGTCTGGCTGCGCGCCCGCTATCTGGCCGGGCTGCGCGTCGCCCTCCGCTATCCGCTGGCGCCGCCCCTGGTGGGGCTGGTGATCCTGGGCGTGGCGGTGGCCCTGATTCCCAAGCTGGGCGCTGAATTTTTGCCCGAGATGAACGAAGGCGACATTCACGTCACCGTCACCATGCCCAGCGCCGTCTCCCTGGAGCGCGGCGCGGAGATCTTGCGCGAGACGCGGCTGGCGCTGCTGAAGTTTCCCGAGGTCAAGGACGTGCTGACCGAACAGGGACATCCCGAAGACGGCACCGACGACGAGGCCCCCAATCAGGCCGAGACGTTCGTGATCATGCGTCCGGAAAAAGACTGGCACACCGGGCACAGCAAGGCCCAGGTGGTGGACGCCATGCGCGAATCGCTGGAGAAGCGGCCGGGCGTGGTCTACAACTTCAGCCAGCCCATCAAGGACCGCGTCGAGGAGTCCATCTCCGGCATTCGCGGTCAGATCGTCGTGAAGATCTACGGCGAGGATCTGAACCTGATGCAGGATCGGCTGGAGATCGTGCGCCGTATCCTGTCGGGCATCCGCGGTTCGCGCGATGTCGAGGTCTACCGCGCCGGCAGCGCGCAGCATGTGGTCGCTGACATCGATCGCGAGGCAACCGGCCGGTACGGCGTTGCCGTGCAGGACGTGGAGGACACCATCGAGAGCGGCTTTGGTGGCCGGCTGGCGACGTCGATGTGGGAAGGCGAGCGCAAGGTGGGCGTGCGGATAAAGCTGCCCATGCCCAGCGAAGGAGATTCCACGTCCCTGGCGCAGCTGGAGATCCCCGTCAAGAGCGATGACGGAACCACGCGGCTGCCGCTGGCGGCGCTGGCGAAGATTCACATCGACCGGGGGCGTACCCAGATCAACCGCGAGCAGGGCGGGCGGTTCCTGGCCATCAAATGCAACATCGAAGGGCGGGACATGGGCTCGTTCGTCGACGAGGCCCAGACGGCGGCGCGCCGAGAGGTCAAGTTGCCCGAGGGGTATTACATGACCTGGGGCGGGGAGTTCGAGAACCAGCGTCGGGCCATGAAGCGGCTTTCGATCATCGTGCCGATCTCCGTTCTGTTGATCTTCGCCCTGCTGTACCTGACGTTTCAGGCGGTGCTGCCCGCCATGGTGGTGCTGCTGGTGGTGCCGTTCGCCACGGTGGGCGGCGTGTTCGCGCTGTATCTGACCGGCACGGTGCTATCCGTGTCGGCGGCGGTCGGGTTCATCACCCTGTTCGGCGTGTCGGTCATGGACGGCGTTCTGCTGATCACCTATGTCCGCCAGGCGCGCGAGCGCAACCCGGACAGCGAGGACGCCATCCTGCTGGCGGTGTCGCAGCGCTTGCGCCCGGTGCTGATGACGGCGCTGCTGGCGTCGCTGGGACTTTTGCCGGCGGCCCTGTCGCACGCCATCGGTTCGGACACCCAGCGCCCGTTCGCCATCGTCATCATCGGCGGCCTCATCTCGTCGACGCTGCTGACGATGTTGCTGCTGCCGACGCTGTACAAGCTGGCCGACAGCTGGTTCGGGGCGGGACGGGCCCGCCGTCGACTGTCGCGCGCGGGGGTGTCATGAGGGTCATGAGGGTCGTGTTGAGCGCGCTGGCGATTCTGGTGGCGGCGGGGTCGGCCCGTGGTGCCGAAACCCTGAGCATGGACCAGGCGGTCGGTGTGGCGCTGGGCCGCAATCGCGACGTCATCGCTGCGCGGCTGGAGATCGATGCCGCTCAGCTGGACGTGGTGGCCGCCCGGATCTATCCGAATCCGCAGCTGGCCTACGGTTACGGCAACGTCATTCTGGGCACCGCCAACACGCAGGACGGAATGGTGGCGGCCCACCCCGGCGCCTTCAGCCAACCGGTCCAGAACATCGGCATCAGCGAGATCGTCGACGTGTGGGCCAAGCGCAGCGCGCGGACCTCGGCGGCCAATCGCAGCGTGGAACGGCGCCGCTGGCAGGTCGAGGACGCCTTGCGCGAGATCGTCTTCGCCGTCCGGTCAGCCTTCGCCGATGTGGTGCGCGAACAGACCGAGCGACAGCTGGCCCACGAGGTGGTGGCCCGTTACGACCAGACGGTGCGGATCTCGCAGGCCCGTTTTCGGGCCGGCGACATCTCCGAGGCCGAGCTGCGCAAGATCGAGCTCGAAGGCCTGCGCTATCAGAACGCGGTCATAGACGCCGATCTGGAGCTGGATCTGGCCCGGCAGCGCCTGGCTGGACTGATGGGCCTGGGCGGAGCGGGGGCGCTGCCCGCCGAGCTGCAGTCCTGGGACACCCGGCAGACCTACAGCCTGGACACGCTGACCGCCACGGCCATGGCCGAGCGGCCTGATCTGCGGGCGGCGCGCGCGTCACGCGGGGTGGGGGAGGCGGCGTTGACGGCGGCCCGGCGCGAGGCGCTGCCCGACATCAGCGTGGGGGCCAATTACACGCACAGCGATTTCACCGTCTCGGGCGACAACCCCAACACGCTGGCCCTGACGCTGTCACTGCCGCTGCCGCTGTTCGATCGCAACCAGGCCGGCGTCGGGAGGGCCAAGCTGGACATCCAGCGCGCCGACAACGACGGCGAACGGGTGCGCTTGCAGGTCCAGCGCGAGGTGGCCGAGGCGGTGCGCCGCGCGGCGCGGGGGCAGGCCCTGCTGGCCGTGTTCGAAGGCGGCGGCATGATCGATCGCGCCGACGGATCGCTGCGCGTCGCGGAGAAATCATACAAGGCGGGGGCTATCTCCCTGCTGGAACTGCTGGAGGCCCAGCGGACGTACCTGGACATTCGCGGCCAGTACTTGCGGGCGCTGCACGACTATCGGCAGGCCACCATCGATGTCAGCCACGTGGTCGGAGAGAGGACGAAGTGATGAGACGTCTGTCGAGGCTGTTGACGACTGTGATGTTGGGCGCGGCCCTGCTGGACGCCGGTCCCGGTTGCGGCAAGGGTGGCGGCGAGGCACCCGCCGCGGCGGCCAACAGCGAAGGGGCGCGCGACTTCATCCGCCTGGATCCGGGCAGCCCGCGTCTTGATTTCATCAAGATCGAAGTGGTCAAGGAATCGTCGAAGGGGACGGAGATGTCGTTGCCGGGGCGGGTGACGTTCGACGAGGACCACACCCAGCGCGTGGCCTCGCCCATCGACGGGCGCGTGGTGGGCATCCTGGTCAAGCCCGGTGACAAGGTGCGGGCTGGACAGCCGCTGGTTCAGCTGTCGTCGCCGCAGGTGGGTCTCTTGCAATCCGACGCCCTCA
>JAXDMH010000097.1:0-5648 GCA_034666225.1 Myxococcales bacterium | reverse complement strand
CCCGCCCACGCGGAGGCGGCGGACGCGACAAAGCGCCACCACACCCCCATTCGTTCCGCCGACGCCCGCTCGTGATCTAGCGTTCCGCTTCTTTGCTACCGACGACCGTCAAGTTCAACCCGACCTGCACCGACAGCGGCTTGCCGTCGACAGTGACCGTCGTCTTGCCGTTGTAGTACCAACCGAACGAGCCGGTGGAGAACTCGCGCTTGTCGGCGACGATCTCCATGTTGCCGATGGTGATCTTCACCGGCTCGGCTTTCTCGAGAAATTGCGTCTTGGAAAGGGGACAAGGTGATTTGGCCATGGCGCGAACCGTATCACCCCTTGCCTTTGCGCAGCAGCAGGAGATGTTCGCGGCGCGGCCGGTCCGCGAAGATGGCCTGCAACCGGTTGTCGATCACCGGCCGCGTCTGCGAGGCGCGCGCCAGCGGTTCCAGGCCGTGCGGCGCCGCCGCGCTGGCCACCGCGTCGGGCGCGTCCTCGGCCTCCACACCGACGACGCCGTCGCCCACCACCAGCATGGCGTGACCACCCGGGGCCAGGATGCGCGCCACCTCGGCGACCCATTGCCGTTGCCCGGCGCGCCACTGCTCCGGATCGGCGCCCAGGCTGGCGTGCCGCGCCCCCAGCTGCACCTTGCGCAACGACCGGCGCGGCAGGTCCAGCCAGGTGAACCGCACGTCGTGCTGGGCGGCGTAATCGTAGGTGCCGGCATAGGGCGGCGACGACACCACCAGCTTGACCGTGCCGCGTTTGATGGCCGACAGATCGCGCGCGTCGCCCAGCCGCACCTGCGCCGCCGGCGTGCCGGGCGGCATCTTCGCCTCCAGCGCCGCCAGCCCGTGGGACAGCTCCGCGGCCCGATCGGCAAACATGCGCGAAGGAACGCCGCGGGCGATGCGCTTGGTGGCGCCGTCGCGCGGCGCCTCGGGGCCCGCCTTCATGAACTTGACCAGGATCGACGACAGGCAAAGGCGCAGGGCGCGACCGATGCTGTCCTCCGCCGTCTCCATGACCAGCGCGCGCAGGCCCAGCAGCTCCAGCAAGACGTGCGGGTGAAACCGGCCCAGCTCGCTTTGCGACCACGACGGCATGACGGGCCGCTGGCGCTTGCGCGCCTGCTCGCCCGAGGCCCCGGCGATGCGCACGGCTTCCTCCTCGAGGCGCGCGCGACCAGGCTGGCCCAAGGTCGTGGTGCGCACAGAGGCGATGGCCACCCCCAGCGGGCTGGCGTCGATGCCCAGGGCCCGCCGCCCCAGGCCCATCGCCTCGACCAGCACCGTGCCGCTGCCGCAGAACGGATCGACGACACTGTCGCCGACGTCGCTGAAGGCATCGATCGCCCCGCGCGCGATAGACGGGTGCATGCGCCCGGCATAGCTGTGAAACCCGTGGGTCAGGGCGCGGGCCAACCCGGGATCGACGTTGAGCAGCTTGCCCAGAAGGCGCGCCTCGGGCCCCGCGCCGCCCAGCTCGATCGGTCCGCCCAGCGTGGAGAACGCCCGCCGCTGCCGAGGCGCGGCGACGGCGGGGGCGGCGGTGTCTTCGTCGGAATCTGAAAAGGCGTCGCGCCGGCCGTGTTTCATCCAGTCCATTTACTCGATTCGAAGACGCCTTCCAGTAACTTGTCGACCTCGCCCGCCATCTGCTTGGCGGTGTCGGTCCCCAGCGCCTGCAGCGCCGAACGGATCTCTTGCAGGTTGCGCAGCTGCGAAAAAAGTTGAACGTCCGACAGCGGTTCGCCGCCCAGCAGCAACCCGCGAATGACCCCCAGCTCGCGCAAGATACCGTCCAGATCCGATGCGGTGGCGCCGCTGCGCCGTTCCTCGGGGTGCTCGCGGTGATGCTTGTCCAGCACCGGCCCCACCACGTCGGCCAGGATCGGCACCTGGTCGACGCTGTTCCAGACGTGCTTGAGGATGAAGAAGTCGCCGTCGTTGACCGTGGCCCGCCCGTCGATGATGGCGCTGGCGGCAAACAGCTTCAGCAGCTTGACCACGCGGCGGTCGCTGATGGTCACCCCTTCGGAACGGATCTGGAAGATGAAGCCCTTGTACCGGGCCATCCATTCTTCGGGAAATTGCAGGAACTGTCCCAGCCGCTGCTGCAGCTTGCGAATGTCGGACAGCGCCACCAGCGGGCGCCGGGCCTCGTCGGCGCCGGTGATCTCGGCGATCTCGCCCTTGATGCCGCGGTCGACCAGGCCGCGAAAATGAAAGCTGTCCAGGTTGTCGGACAGGGCCCGCACCAGAAAGCGATCAAACACCGCCCCCAGCGCGTCGTCGTTGGGAACTTCGTTGGTGGCCCCGAACAGCGAACACAGCGGCACCTTCAGGCTGACGCTGCCGGTGAAAAAACGGCGCTCGTTCAGGATGCTCAGCAGCGCGTTCAAGATGGCCGAGTTCGACTTGAAGATCTCGTCGAGAAAAACTATGTCCGCCTCGGGCAGCATGGCCTCGACGCGGCGAACGTAGGTCCCCTCTCGAAACGCCTTGATGTCGACCGGACCGAAGATCTCGTTCGGTTCGGAAAATCGGGTCAGCAGATATTCGAAATAGCGGGCGTCGATCAGCCGCGACAGGTGCCGGACCAGCGCCGACTTGGCCGTGCCGGGGGGGCCGACGATCAGCATGTGCTCGCCGGCCACCAGCGTCACCAGCAGCAGGCGCACCAGCTCTGATTTGTCCAGGTAACGCTGATCCAGCTCGCGCCCCACCTCGCGCAGCTTCTGCCCCAGGCGCAGCGCGTCCGCGTCCAGTACAGGCGCAGCACGTCCCAGGGCGGTTTCGCTGACGGACATTTCTTTCACTATATAACGAATACCGTGGCCGACGGCGCTGACGCCCCGTCCAGCGTCAGGCCAGCGACTGCGCCGCCAGCGTCGCCACGCCGACCGCGGCGTCGAGGCGCGGCGAGCGCCGGGCCCGCACCTTGCTGGCCATGGCCGTCATGCGATCGATGAATCGCCGGCCGAGTTCACTGTCGGGCGTCACGTCGGGCGGCCAGACCAGCGCCGACGAGATCCGCTGCGCCGCCACCAGGATAACCGCCAGGTCCAGGCCGGCGGCGCCGTCGCTGACAGCGGACGACGAAGCGGACGCAGCGGGGCCGGCGGAGAACTGCAAGTCCAGCCAGACGGTGTGGGCCAAGAACCGAATGGCGAAGGCCACCGCGGCGGCGCCGGGAACCGATTCGCTCGGGTTCGGATCATGGCCCGAGGCAAACCGAAACAGGGCGTCGGCCAGCACGTCGCCGGCGCGGTCGACGCCCTGCTCGACGATGCGCCCCGCCACCAGCCGGGCCAGCGCGGGAAAACGGAGCACCGGCAGGATGCGGCTCCAGGCCAGCGGCGGTTCCAGGCGAAAGAGATCCTCGGTTTCACCCAGCGGGCTGGCGGCGCTGAGCGCCAGGAAGGCCGGACGCGCGCAGGCCGGCATGCCGATCTCGCGCAGCCAGCCGCGATGGACGGTATCGACGCGCACCTGGCGCAGCCGGGGCAGCGCCGTCACCCGGCGCGGCGGCAGCCTCCCCACGAACGATCGCCGCCCCAGCCAGAAGTGCACCACGCGATCCGAACGACCGATGTCAGGCAGGCGCCCCAGCAGCGAATGACGATCGACCGCGTCGGCGGCGCTGCGCGGCGGGCCCAGCGACGCCAGTTTCTCTGCCGCATCGGCGATGCGCGCCTGCCGCCCCTCCGCCCCGCGCCCTTCGATGCCCGGATGGGTCAGCGACAAAAGGTTGTGCAGCGCCGCCCCCAACCGCAGCGTCGCCTCGTCCAGCGCCGGCACGCGCGTGCCCGGCAACAGACGCACCGCCGCTGCGTGCCGCCCCATCGACAGCGCCGTCGCCACATCGACGGCGCGCCCGGCGGGCGCTCGCGCCGCCAGCACCAGCGCCGTCGACGAGCTGCGCTCGGCCAGCGTCGCGGCCAGGCGCGCCACAAACTTTGGCCCCAGCGGGCGTCCGACGTGCAGCGCTCCGCCGCGCACCAGCGGCAACAAGAACCGCGCCACGAATCGCAGCAGCGCGCGCTGCGCTCCCCCCGACGCCGACGTCTCGCCGCCGCCCGGCTCGCCGTCCGGCGTGATCGCCTCATCGACCGTGCCCTGCGCCAGCAGATTGGCGGCGTCGACGGTCACCGCAACGGCCCCAATCCCCACAGCGGCATCGGTCCCAGCCAATCGTTCTCGATCTCGATGGGCGCCGGCTCGACCGTTTCGGTGGCGCGCCGGCGCAGCGACGTCGCCTCGTCGACAGCCATGGCCTCGGCGCCACCCAGCACCTGGCGCTCCAGCGGTTCGATGGCGTCGGCCGGCACGCGAAAGGCCGGCGCGTCCAGCGCGGGAAACACCACGATGGCGCCGTCCTTGGCCCCTACCTTGGCGGCCAGCAACTGCGGCGACACCGCCGGACGCAACCGCGCGCCCAGCGGCACCAGCACGTCGGGCGCCGCGCTGTCCAGCAGCACGCCGAACGGAAATCCATCCAGCACGCTGGACGCCAGCACCAGCACGCCGCGATCCAGCAGCGCCACCCGGTGCGACCGCAGCGCCGGCGCCGGCAACGCATAGCAAAGGCGCCGCAACCAGCCGACCTGACGCCAGGGAATCAGCGTGGCCACCGCCCGCCGTTCGACGTCGGACACCGCCTCCAGCCGCAACGGCACCGCCACGTCGGGCCGCGGACCCAGGCGCCCCACCACCAGCTCTGGATCCTGGGCGCGGACGCCGCCCACGCGCACCAGATCTTCCAGCGCCGTCAGCGTCGGCACCGGCGACAGGACCGTCACCCCCGCGCCGCTCGACGAAAACAGAAAGAAGCGATCCGACGGAAAGCTGGATTTGCAGGCGTCCAGGTGAATGGGGTGGCGATAGCCCAGCGCCACCGCCACGTTCTCCGTCGCCGGCAGATACGGTTCAAGACCGGGCGTCGCCGACAACAGGCCCATCATGCGCGGCGGAATCCCCTCCAGGCGGAACAGCCAGAACGATCGTCCCGACTGAAATGGACTGCTGCCCTCGATGCCCTCCTCGCACAGAGCCGCCGCCGCCCGCAACCACGGCCGCCCGTCGCCTGGCGACGACGCCGACGGCCCCAGCAGCTGGGTTCGATAAAGGTACTGCGCCATCGTGGCGCCCAGGCCGCGCTTGGCCACCAGAAAAAGGACGCCGCCGCTGGGTGGCCGCGACGGGGCGCCGTGCTGCCGCTGCAGCGACAGGCGCAGCAGCACCTTGGCGAAGGGCAGCTCGCTTTCGATCTGATAGGCCACGGTCTGTTCCGCGCCGTAAAGCAGGATGTCGCCCGCCTCTTGCCCCACCTCGGCCGCGTCGTAACCCAGCGGCGCCCGCGCGTCGCGATACTGCACAAAATGTTTCAGGTCGCCGGTAAAGCACTGGCCGCCCACGGTGCGCGCCGCCGCCGCCACCGCATCGCCCAGGTGCGCCGAGCCGGTGGGCAGAATGACGATCACCTCGCGCGTGCCGGCCCCGGCCCGCACGTGCAGCAGGCGCAGCCCCGGCTGCAGGTCGTCAAGGTTGCGCTGCGCCGACAGGATGCGGAAAAACGCTACCAGCCGATCGATGGCCCCGAATCGCACGGCGCACTGCTTGCCGCTGGCCACGCCACGCCCGTCGGTGGACAGG
>JAXDMH010000096.1:0-17159 GCA_034666225.1 Myxococcales bacterium | reverse complement strand
CTGGTGCAGTTCGACAGTGCCGTCCTGAAGGCTGCCGTCGGCCCCCAGGATCTGGTGGTGTCGGCCAGGCTGGAGATGACCCTCACCAACAATCGCCTGCGAACGTATTCGCGCCAGGTCGGCGCCTTCCGGTTGACCACGGGCTGGGCCGAGCTGGGCGCCACCTGGAACTGTCCGACGGACACCGATCTGAACAACCATCGCCCCGACTGCGCGACCGACTGGTCGATGGGCCTATTCAATCCACCCAACCCGTGGGTCAGCCCGGCCACCAGCACCATCACCGTGCCCGCCACGCAGGTTGGCTCGGTCGCGTTCGATGTCACCGCCGATGTGCTGGCCTTCGTCAAGGGAACGGCCGTCAACAGCGGCTGGATGCTGCGCGGTTCAACCCCTGGTGAGTTCGCCGAGTTCGCCTCGCGCGAGTCCGGTACGCCGCCGCGCCTGGTGCTGACCATACAGCGCTGCAGCGCCAGCCTGTGCGATGACGGCAACGCCTGCACGGTTGATTCGTGCGATGCCACCGCCCACTGCACCAACACCGCGGTCATCAATGGCAGCACCTGCAGCGACGGCAACGCCTGCACCCAGACCGACAGCTGCCAGGACGGCGCTTGCACCGGGCAAAGCCCTGTCGTCTGCCTGGCCGCCGATCAGTGCCACCAGGCCGGCACCTGCGATCAGCAATCCGGCGCCTGCGACAGCCCCCAGCTTCCCACCGGCAGCGCCTGCGGCGATGGCAATGTCTGTGACGACGGCGGTTCGTGCGTCCAGTGCCTGGCGGCCAGCAGCTGCCCCGGCGTGGACAGCGTCTGCGGCGCCCGCACCTGCACCGCCGGCGCTTGCGGGGTGGCCTTCGCGCCGGCCGGCACCTTGTGTGGCACCGGTCTGGCGTGCGACGGCGCCGGCGCGTGCGCCGGGATCCCCCAGGTGGTGATCAACGAGGTGGAATCGAACGGCGGCGTGCCCGGCGACTGGGTCGAGCTTTTCAACGCCGGCACCGCCGTGGCGGATCTGTCAGCGTGGATCTTCCGGGACAGCGATGACACCCACGCCTACCGTCTGCCGGCCGGCACCACGCTGGCGCCGGGCGCCTATCTGGTGCTGGAGGAGGCGCAGTTCGTGTTCGGTCTGGGCGCCGGTGATGCGGCGCGGATCTTCGATGCCCGGGGGGTCCTGATCGACAGCTATGTCTGGACCGCGCACGCGGCCGTCACCTACGGCCGATGCCCGAACGGCACCGGCGCCCTGGGTCCCACCACCATTTCGACCAAGGGCGCGGCGAACAATTGCACGGTGCCGATGGCGTCGATCAAGATCAACGAGGTCGAATCCAACAACGGCGTGCCCGGCGACTGGGTCGAGCTTTTCAACGCCGGCACCGCCGCGGCCGATCTGTCCTCGTGGATCTTCCGGGACAGCGACGACACCCACGCCTACGTTCTGCCGGGCGGCACCACCCTGGCGCCGGGCGCCTATCTGGTGCTGGAGGAGGCGCAGTTCGTCTTCGGCCTGGGCGCCGGTGATGCGGCGCGGATCTACGACGCGCAGGGGGTCTTGATCGACAGCTATGTCTGGACCGCCCACGCGGCCGTCACCTATGGCCGGTGCCCGAACGGGACCGGCCCCCTGGGTCCCACCACGGCGGCGACCAAGGGTGCAGCCAACGACTGTGGCGCGACGACGCCGCCGGTCGCGCTGCCCTGGCCAGGCGCCAACAAGGTCGCGACCGTGGACGGTGTGAACGTCTTTGGCGGCAACCTGAGCGATCTGTTCTACGAACCGGGGAGCGCCCAGACCGTGGCGACGTTGTGGGCGGTCCGCAACGGCCCCTCGCTGCTGCACCGGTTGCTCTGGAACGGGGCGATCTGGGCGCCCGACACCAGCGATGGCTGGACCACCGGCAAGACCTTGCTGTATCCGAACGGCGGCGGCAGCCCCGACGCCGAGGGCGTCACCCGCGCCGAGCTGTCATCGTCGGCGATCTACGTGGCCACCGAACGCGACAACGACGTCGGCGGGGTCAGCCGGCTGAGCATCCTGCGCTACGACGTCGGGCAGCCCGGAACCGAGCTGACCGCCACGCACGAATGGAACCTGAACGGCGATCTACCGATCAGCGGTTCCAACCTGGGCCTGGAGGCGCTGACCTGGGTCCCTGACAGCTACCTGCTGGCCAACGGGTTCGTCGACGAGTCCGCCGGCCGCGCCTATGACCCCGCCCAGTATCCCGAACACGGCACCGGACTGTTTTTCGTCGGCCTGGAATCGAACGGCGTCATTTATGCCTACGCCCTGAACCACGCCACCGGGGCGTTCACCCGCGTGGCCACCATCGCCAGCGGCAACCCGGGCGTGATGTCGGTCAGCTTCGACCGCGACACCGGCTATCTGTGGGCCCACTGCGATGACACCTGCGGCAACGTGGTCGGCGTCTTGAGCATCGACACCACGGGCGCGCCCGCCACCAAGGGCAAGTTCAAGCTGCTGCGCCAGCTGGCCCGCCCCTCCAGCATGGCCAACCTGAACAACGAAGGCATCGCCCTTCAGTCCGAGGCCGAGTGCGTGGGCGGGTTCAAAGGCTACTACTGGACCGACGACAGCGACACCGACGGCCACGCCCTGCGCTTTGATTCGGTTCCCTGCGGCCGGTTCCTCCCGTAGCCACACTCATTGGCGCGCAGAGCGGGCTCGGGGGGGAGGAATCTTGACCTTCCCGGGCCGCGGCGACTCAGCCGCCGTCGGGTAGCTCGATGAAGAAGTCGTGGACGCCCAGGGCCTTGGGGCGCCCGGACTTGTAGATGAAACCGTCGCCGATGCGATTGATGACCGCCTTGCCCTGCATCGAGAAGTAGAAGCGCGGATCCCAGCCCGGCTTGGGGCCGCCGTTGCCGTCGCAGCTATAGATGTGCTTGCCGTCGACGCCGACGATGACGCCGACGTGGTTCTCCGGGATGGGCACGTAGTAAAGGTCGCCGGGCCGCGGGATGTAGCCGCCGCTTGCCGCGTGAAACTCGTAGACACCGTTGCCGTCGTGCTTGGTCTTCTTGAGAGCGTCGGGGCTGTACTTCAGAAAGCGCCCGACGGAGCCGCCCACCGACGTCAGCCCGTCTGCCGTGCCGACCGCCGGGAGGGGGCGAACACCTGCCTTGATGAGCACCCAGTGAGCGAAGTAGGTGCACCAGCTGATCTTGCGCGCATTGTCGCGGGTCCACGTCTGCCCCGTCGACGCCTGGAAGTACTCCAGGATGCGCGGCGTGTTCTCTTTCCAGTTAACACCCGCCTCGTTGTTCGCCACCAGCACCACTTGATCTCGGTAAGACATGGCCACTCCCGCCGCTACCACTAGCATCCCTCGCCCGTCGGTGGAAGGGTGCCGGCGGAGGGGCGGCCTCAAAGATCTTCCAGTGACTTCGCCAGCTCGGGCAGGAAGTCGGCGCGCAGCTCGAGGAGCGACGAATGTCGCGCTGGCGGCGCCGTTCGGACCAGCTCGCCGTCGGGTTCATCGTGATCGCCGATGACGGCGTCGTTTTCGAAATTGAACACCTGAACGGCGGACGGCGCCGAAGAGATCGATCGAGACAGGCGGGGCGCACGGGGTGGTGCGGCGATGACGGTCGGCGATGCTTCGTTGTTGGCGGGTGAGGTAGGTGCGGCGCTGCCGGCATTGTGAGAGACGTGCCGTGCGCCGAGTGGCGGGCCGGCTGGCGATGCAACCGGGTGCGCCGGCGGGAGGGGAACCGCCGGTGACGTCGCCACCAGCAGCGCCAGGGACAGCGCGGCCGTTTGCAATCCGGGCCAACCAAGAATCACGGTGGCGCGCAGGTGTTTGAGTTGCTGGCGCAGCGACGTCAATGTCCGGTGCAGCCGCGATCGGACCGTGGCGGACGGCGTTCCCTGGTGCGCAGCGATGGTCGCCAGTGGCAACTCGCCCTCCAGGCGCAGCAGGGCCACGTATTGTTGCGAGGCGGGCAGGGCGGCGATCTCCCGGCGCACGGTCGCGCAGGTCTCGCGAACCAGCAGCTCGGCTTCCGGACTGCGGGTTGCAGCCGGGGGAACGATGCAGGCCAACAAACGACTGCGTCGGCTGTCGCGTCGCCAGCGATCCAGCGCGGCGTTGCGGGCCACACGCTCCAGCCACGCGCCCGGTTTCTCCACGGACTCGCCGTTTTCCAGGGCGGCCACGGCGATGTCCTGGGCCAGATCATCCGCGGCATCTCGGCCAGCCAGGCGCATGTGCCGCCGCGCGATCCGCAACACTTCAGACCACCAGGCCTGCTCCGATCGAAAGTCCATGCTGCACCTCTGTCCTGATCGACGCGCCAGCCAGCCGTTCGTTGCCGATTATCGCACGCCTGGCTGAATCGTCGCGGGCCGGCGGGTCCGATTCGAACCTACCCGGGGTCTACCCGGGGTCAATCATCTCGGCATCGGCGCGACATCTTCGATGAGCGTCAGCATCTTGTCGGGGTGCAGCGGCTTGACGCAATAGGCGTCAAAGCCGGCAACCTGGCTTCGCTCGCGATCGTGGTCCTGCCCATAGCCGGTGATGGCAATCATTCGCGGCCGCGGCTGTAGACGCTCGCGTAACATGATCGCCAGCTCGTAACCGTCCATGACCGGCAGGCCGATATCGAGCAGCGCGACTTCGGGTGTGAAGGTCTCGACGGCGCTCAGCGCTTGAAGTCCGTCGTGCGCAACCACGACCTCGTGCCCCGCGTCGACCAATATTTCGGCCAAGAGGTCCGCGGCGTCCTCGTTGTCGTCAACGACAAGGATACGTCTCGACACGTCGGCTTTTTTTACTGCGGACAGCGCTCGCGGCAGCTCGGCGGCCTCCATCACGGTCGACTGGGACTGCGAGCGCGGCAGGCGCACGACGAACTCGCTGCCCTTGCCTTCGCCTTCGCTCATCGCCACGACGGTACCGTTGTGCAACGCGACCAGGTTGCGCACCAGCGCCAGACCGATGCCCAGGCCGCCCGGCCCGCGATCGGCGCTGCGATATCCCTGCACGAACAGATCGAACACGCGCGGCAACAACTCGGGTGACAGGCCGATGCCGTCGTCCTTCACGCGCAGCACGATCTCGTGACCGTCTCGCCCCGCGCGCACCGAAATATGGCCGCCCGGCTCGGTATATTTGGCGGCGTTGGTGAGCAGGTTCGCGATCACCTGCGCCATCCGCGTGGCGTCGGCATCGACAGCCATTCCCTGTCTCGGCACGTCGATGGTGAGGCTATGGCCGCGATGCTCGAACAGCGGGCTCGCGATCTCGACGGCGCGCGCGACGATGCCGGCGAGCTCGACGATGCGCTTGTCGAGCTGCACCTTGCCACGCGTGATCTTCGCGATGTCGAGGAGGTCGTCGACCAAGCGGATCAGATGCTCGACCTGGCGCTCGATGATCTCGTGCTCCCTGGTCGAGCGCACATCGCCGCGCAGCTTCATGAGCTGCAACGCGGTGACGATCGGCGACAGCGGATTGCGCAGCTCGTGGCCGAGCATGGCGAGAAATTCGTCCTTGGCGCGGGCCGCCGCTTCTGCCTCCTGGCGCGCCCGCGCCAGCGCGGTGACCTCGAAGACGACCACGATGATGCCTTCGATGCGTCCGTCGTCTTCACGCAACGGCTCGTAGACGAATTCAAAGAAGCACTCCTCGGGCGCGCCACCCGGCCCGCGGTTGATGATCAGCCTAATGCTGTGCCCGTTGAACGGCTCGCCCGTCGCATACACCTTGTGCATCAGCTCATAGATGCCTTGTCCCTCGAGCTCGGGCAGCGCCTGGCGAATCGGCTTGCCGATGACGTCGCGGTTGGAGATGAGCTTCAAGTAGTCGACGTTGGCGAAATCGAAGATGTGCTCGGGTCCGCGCAAGACGCAGATGCCGACGGGCGCATGCTGAAAGATGCCGGTGAGCCGGCGCGCATGACGCTCTTCGATGTCGCGAATCTTGACCCGCGTCAGCTGCGACTCGACCCGCGCAATCAGTTCGCGCGCCGAGAAAGGCTTGACCAGATAGTCGTCGACGCCGGCGCGCAGTCCTTCGACGCGCGCTTCTTCGCCGGCGCGCGCCGACAGCATGACGAAGGGGATGTCGCTGGTGCGCGGGTCGGCGCGCAGCTCGCGCAGCAGGCCGAAGCCGTCGAGGTTCGGCATCATGACGTCGGACAAGACGATGTCGAAGCGCTCCGCGCGGGCAAGCTCCAGGGCAGCTCGTCCATCGGCAACGCACTGGACCGACCAGCGCGCCGACAACAGCCGATGCAAGTAGGCGCGCATATCGGCGTTGTCGTCGACGACAAGGATGCGCGCGCCGGCGGTGACATCGCGGGCAGGCGCCGCCACGGTTTCCACCGCCGCTATCACTTGCCCCGCTCCGTCTTTCGCCGGAAGCCAGCGCAACGCCTCACTGACGTATGCCGTCGCGCCGGTCGCCGTCGACACACCGCTGCGGCTGGCGGCCAATCGATCGGCCGGCAGGTGCGACGATCCCCTGGGCACGCGAACCAGAAACGTCGTCCCGCGTCCGAGCGCGCTCTCGGCGTTGATGGTGCCTCCATGCAACAGCACAAGCTCGTTGACCAGCGCGAGACCGATCCCCGAGCCTTCGTGGGTGCGCGCCTTGGCGCCTTGCACGCGATGAAAGCGCTCGAACAAATGCGGCAGCTCGCTCTCGGGAATGCCGGTGCCAGTGTCGCTCACGCGCAGCGCGAAGGCGTCGGCATCCTCGATCAGTGAGACCGAAATCGTGCCGTCGAAGGTGAACTTGAGCGCGTTGGAAACCAGGTTGAGCACGATCTTTTCCCACATGTCGTGATCGACGAACCCTGGCGACGACAGGGGCGGGCAAGAGACGTCGAAGCGCAGTCCGGCGCGCTCGATGGCGGAACGAAACGCGCTCGCCAGCTCGGCGGTCAACTTGGACAGATCGGTGGCGGCGAATGACGCCTGGGCGCGGCCGGCTTCGATGCGCGAAAAATCGAGCAGCGTGTTGACGAGCTTGAGCAGGCGCAGCGCATTTCGATGCACGGCATCGAGCGCTTCGCCGCCCAGCGAAGTCGCGCTGACCAGCGCATCGTCGAGCGGCCCCAGCATCAACGTCAGCGGTGTCCGAAACTCGTGGCTGACGTTGGAGAAGAACGCGGTCTTGGCGCGATCGATCTCGGCGAGCGCTTCGGCGCGCTTGCGCTCCTCCTCGTAGGCGACGGCGTTGCCGATGGCGGCGAGGATGTGATCGCGTCCAAGCTCGAAGAAGGTGCGATATCGATCATCGAGGGCGCGCCGGGGGCTGACGCCGGCGATGAAAAATCCATGCGGCTGTTCGTGGCCGACGCGAAGCATCGGCAAGACCACCGCCGTGTGCGCGGGCTCTTCATACGCGCCGCCGGGCAGCGGTCCCAATCGCGCAGGCAAGTCGGTGAGCACGAGCGTGCTGCGGCGGACGTGACATTCGCGGAGCTGCCACAGACCGTCTTCCTCGAGCGAAATCACCGGCGCCGCGGCAGACGCATCTGGCGGCAGCCCGGTCACGCCGGCCAGTCGCGCGCGCCGCCCGTCGCGGTCGAGGAGATAGAGCAGCGAGAACGGAACGTCGATGGGATTGGCCGACAGCACCGCTTGCGCTTGCGCGCACGCGTCTTCAGCGCTGCGCGCCTCGGCCGCCGCCGCCAGATCGCGCAGCGTGACCATCCGCCGCTCGCCCTGCACGCGATCGGTGGTCTCGGCGACGACGGCCAACATCCCGCCGACGCCGCCCGACTCGTCGCGGATAGGGCTGTACGAAAGTGTGAAGAAGCAATCTTCGAGGTAGCCATTGCGATCGAGCGGGATGAGCACATCGTCTAGCGCGACCGCTTGACCGCCGCGCGTCTTCTCGAACAGCGGGCCGATGAAGCTCCATACCTCCGGGAAGATCTCCTTCGACGGACGTCCGAGCGCCGCCGGATGCTTGGTCGCGCCGAGCACCGGACGATAGCGATCGTTGTAAAGGAAGATGAATTCCGGGCCCCAGGCGACGACCATACCGAACCCAGAATCGAGCATGATGCTGACCGCGGTGCGCAGGCTCTGCGGCCACCCGTCGACCGCGCCAAGCTTGGTCTTCGACCAATCGAACGAGCGCATGAGCGCGCCCATCTCACCGCCGCCCGCGAGACAATCGATCGAGCTCGTCATCGCGATAGCGGGGCGCGCCTTCGGTTCGCGCGATTGGAGATCGTTCCTGCCTCTTTGACCTTTCGACAACCGTCGGTCGGCACGTCCGGCAATCTGCCACAGTCGTCACGAGTCTGCACGGGGCGACTCCGCCGACCGGGCGACCCGCCAGATCCGACGACTGAAATCGTCAATGCCGATGTTGACGATTATCGCGGTTGGTGTTGACATTGATGGGTGGCAAAGCGGTCGATAGAGGAAATCGTCAACCACCTCTTGTTGACGAAAGGTGGCTTCTCCAGCGCTGACGTCGTTGCCGCCGCGGGCGTGTCGCGCCAGGCGTTGCACCGTCACCTCGCACGGATGGTCGAAGCGGGGAAACTCACGCGCGCAGGGCAGGGACGAGCCGCTCGCTACCTCGCGCGCCGCGAGGAGTTCCATGTGTCCCGGTTGCGGACCAAGACGATCCAGGAGGACCGCGTCTGGGGGGAAGTCCGCTCCGCCATCCCGCGCCTCGCAAAACACGAAGCCGCCAGCGCGATCTACGCCTATGCATTCACCGAGATGCTCAACAACGCCATCGATCACTCCGGTTCGCAAACCATCGACGTACACGGCGCCATCGATCCGGTTGGCGGCGTGGTCCGCTTTTCGGTGATCGATAGAGGTCTGGGCGCCTTCAAGAACGTCCGGGACCGCCTGGGACTGGAGAGCCTCTTCGCCGCGATCGAGGCACTCTCGAAAGGCAAGGTGTCGACTCTGCCAGAGCGTCACAGCGGTGAAGGGATCTTCTTCACGTCCAAGATGGCGCGGGTCTTCTCACTCGAGGCCAATGGCCTCGCCTGGATCGTCGACAATGCGCGTGACGATCAAACGATCGCATCGACGGCCGCGGTACCTGGTACGACCGTTCGCTTCGAGGTTGCCCTCGACACGAGTCTGACGACGAAGGATATCTTCGAACGTTACTCGCACGACTTCCAGTTCGACACATCGCGCGTCGTCGTCAAGCTCTTCGAGCGCGGGGGAGAGTTCGTATCCCGCTCGGAAGCCAAGCGCGTCGTCGCAGGCCTCGAGCGCTTCCGCGAGGTCGTCGTCGACTTCCATCGTGTCGGCAGCGTTGGACAGGGGTTCGCCGACGAGATATTTCGCGTTTGGGCGCGCACTCACCCCGAGACAAAGTTGGTGCCTGAGCGCATGGTCGAGCCGGTCGCCTTCATGGTGGAACGCGCGCGCCGCGCGGTCAGCGTACAGTGACGCCGCACCCGGTCGTTAGGTCATTGCGGGCGGATGGTGGGGCGCTCCGACGGCGTCCACTCGGTGTTCGGCGCCGCGTCCAGACCCCATGGGCGGCGCGCCGGCGCCTCTCGTGTTGCCTGCACGGGCGGCGTCGCGAATGCAACCACCGTTCAGCGTGGCAGCCCATTGAGATAGGCAACCACCGCCGCGGTCTCGTTGACGGTTCGCTGGTTGATCCCCGGGCTTCGCGCGGCGTAACTGAAGGCGTGGAGGTTGAAGCCACCATCCAGGTCGAAGGACGGTGCCATCTCGGATGGCAGCACCGACTGGCCGTCCGGTGCGAAGGCGCGTGGATCATCGCTCTCGCGCAACGAAAATTTTGGGCCGGCGACCACCAGCGACAATGGCGTCGCCAGGTGGCAGCTGGCGCAATCGATGGTGTCCGGCGAATGGAGGGTCGGATTCTCGATGCGCACCAGAGCCGCAAACGCCGCCGACCGGGCGGCGGGGGTCAGCTGCAGCGCGGTTTCAACGTTGGCCAGTGGGGTAAGGTCGTCCGCGCTGGTGGTCGCCGGGGTGAATTTCCCGGTCACCTCACTTCCAAATCCACGAAAGAAGAGCTGACTGTTCTTTGAAGGGGTCAGCGTGGCGATGTTCATCGGGGTGACGGTCGGGGGTGACGCGCTGGAAACATCAAATCCATCGAACGCCCAGTTGAAGCCAGCATTGGAGGAACTGAATCTTGTCACCCGGATCAGGTTCTGTTGGCCCGCGTATTTGACGATGAGATCTCTTGTGCCGGTCGCCGCCGGACCGGTCAGCCCCTCTCGCACCATCAGCGGATGCGGCGCCAAACCACCAAGCCGCTGGTTGCCGGAGCTGGCCACGCGAAGCCCGGCGACGGCCTGGGCCATGGCCAGCAATTCTTCGCGGCCCAGTGTGTAAAAGGCGTGCAAGGCTGAATCAAAGGCAGACGCCCGACCGTCCGCTTTGGCCGCGACCTCTTGAAACACCAGTCGAAGCTGGTTCTTGCATTCAACGCCATGAGGGTCGGGGTTCAACGCGGCAAAGCAGGGGTCGATGCGCAGCGCGACGACCTTGAGCGTCGCGTAACGAGCCTCGCCTGTCCCCCCCGGCACCGGGTTTCCGGAGGAGCCGGTGATGTGACCTATCCGATCGTAAAGCGGCTCAGGCAACAACGTGCCGCGTGGTCCATGCGCGTCGGGGCCAAGATAGCCGGCCGCAAGATCGCTAGGGTTGCTGGACATCGGAAACAGGATCGACACGTCGTTGAGCTGCAGCGGCAACCACGGTCCGTCGGGCGCATGCGAATCAGGACTCAGATCGGTCGAAGCATCGGGAGACGGGTCGGCGCCGCCATCGGCGACCGTGTCGGTGCCGCCATCGGAAGACGTGTCGTCGCCGCCATCGGAAGACGTGTCGTCGCCGCCATCGGCGACCGTGTCGTCGCCGCCATCGGCATGGCTGGCCGGGTCGGGCGCTGAACAGGCAACCATCACCAGGGTGAGCGACAACAGCTTCACAGCAGGTCGGTACCATCGAAGGGGGGCGGTCATCAGAAACACGCGTGGGTTCATGAACCCTTCCCTTCAGCAGGTTTTGTACCAGAAAAATCTTCTAGTCTACGCCGTCCGACCATCGATCGGTGGCCCTGGGAGCGCGGGGGCAAGGCAGACCGACTCTTGGGAATCTGAGGTCCCCTGGCGCGGACGCCCCCTTTGCGTCTTCACCGAGGACTGACGCGCCGGTGGGATCAACGGTCGGGCGAAGACGAACGAACTCCGCGGCCTCGCCATCGACGCGCGTGCCTTGGCGAGCTAGTTCAGATCGATGGCAGCCCGCACGCGTGGTTCGAGCACCGCGGCCCCGGCTGCTCGTTGCTAGTTTTACAACGACGCACGCCGCCGCTCCATCGGTGATTCAGCGCGGCGCCGGCCGGCGCTAGATCTTCGTCGCCTCGATCAAGCTGAAGAGTCCGTGGGTGGGCACGACGCGATCAAAATGCAGGCCGGCGGCGCCCAGCAAGCCGGCGAACTCTTGCGTCGAGCGTTCACGGCCATCCAGCATCACCAGCATGTTCAGGTCCATCAGATGAACCGGCGTCGGGGCCACCACCTCCGGCACCACCATCTCGATGATCAGCACCTTGGCGCCAGGCTTTGCCGCGCGCTGAACGTTCTTCAAGATCAGCACCGACTGTTCGTCGTCCCAGTCGTGGACGATCGACTTCAGGATGTAAAGGTCCCCGCCGTCGGGGACGGCCTTCAGAAAATCGCCAGCCGCCACCTGCAGCCGATTCCCCAACCCGTACGAGCTCACCTTTCCGCGCCCACGCTCGATGGTCTCCGGCAGATCGAACAGCACGCCGCGCGCCCCGGGCGCCGCGCGCAACGCGCCGGCCAGCATCACGCCCTCGCTGCCGCCCACATCGACGATCATTCCGAAGGGGGAAAAATCGTAAACCGGCAACGTCTCGGCGGCGACGATGGCGGACAGGTTGCTCATGCCGCGGGCGAAGCAGGCACCTTCCTCGGGCGTCTTGGCATAGTACGCCCAGGCGTCCATGCCCAGCGTCTGGCGCGCCTGACTGCGGCCGGTCTTGACCGCCTCGTAAAGCTGGCCCCACGGCAACCAGTGCCCGGGTGCCAGTTCGGCCACCACCAGATCGCGCAACGATCCGGGCGCGTCCTTGCGCAGCGTATCGCCCAGCGGCGTGCTGGCGAACGTGCCGGGCGAGACCTCGCTGAGGATGCCCACCGACGCCGCCGCTCGCAGCAGCCGGCGCAGCGTGGCCGGCACGGCGCCGACGGTGCGGGCCAGATCATCATTGGTGCGGGGCCCTGCCGCCAGATGATCGGGAATCTCGAAACGGGCGATAGCGGCGGCGGTCTGCCCCACCCAGTGTCCCATCATCATCTGCAACATCTGGATCGGCGGTGGCGGCGGCGATTGCGAAGGCTGCGACATGGCGATCTCCTGAACAAGGTTTCGAAGCGGTGCGCCTCACTGTACGCGCCACGGGGCGGGGCGGATCGGCGGCGGCAGGAAATTGGGAAACCGTGGCGCGGTCGCGCACCACAGGGCGATGCCCGCCGGGGGATCGACTTGCCGCCCGGGGCGGGGGGGGGCCGGGCGGCAACCTGTCCGATGAAGCTAACGTAACCGGCTCGAACATTTGCGGCGGAGCCGAAAGACACAGCCATCACCAGCGCAGTGGGAGCGGTTGGTTCGGTCGGTCTGATTTCCGTTGCTGGTCGGCATGGCCGCGGACCATGGCCTTCGTTCTCGTCGGCGAGGACGAATGAACTCCGAGCTACTCGGGCGAGAAGAGCCCGCGGCGCAGATAGGTCGGCTTGTCGAATTCGCTCTCTTCGACGCCCAGCTCGTCGGCGGGGCGGGCGACGTGGTTGGTCATGCGTCGCGCCGGCGGGGCGCCGCCCGGTGCGGTCGGGGCGACCGGCGGGCGGATGATGGGACGCTCGGAGGGGACCCACTCGGTGTTGGGGGCCACGCCCAGGCCCATGGGCGGGTTGGCGCTGCTGTAGGCCGGCGCCGACGAGGTCGGTGCCACCGGCGTGGGCACGCCGCTGTATTCGGTGCCGGCGTAGAAGTCTTCGATCTCGATCGATTCCGGTTCGGGACGGGGCGCGGCGTATCCACCGCGCGGCGTCGGTCCGGCCGGTTGATTCCAGGCCGGCGGCGGCAGCGACGGGCTGATGCCCACCGGCATGGCTTGCGTCTGGGCGACGGCGGCGGCCGCCGCGGCGTGGGCGTCGCTGCGCAGGTTGGGGACCATGCCGCCCGATTGCATGGGCAGCGGCATCTGGTCGACGTGGCGCTTGTTGCCGTTGCTGCCACCGCCCACGCGCGGGCTGGCACCGGGCGTGGCCTGGTCTGCCAGGCGCGATTGAAAGCCGGTGGCGATGACGGTGATGCGAACCTCGTCGCCGGCGTGGGCGTCGATGACGGAACCGAAGATGATGTTGGCGTCGGGGTCGGCGGCCTCGGCGATCAGGCTGCAGGCCTCGTTCATCTCGGCCAGCGTCAGATCGGGACCGCCGGTGATGTTCAACAAGATGCCGGTGGCGCCGTTGATCGACACGTCCTCCAGCAGCGGCGAGCTGATCGCCTGCTGGGCGGCCTCCACGGCGCGCTTGTCGCCGTGGCCGCGGCCGGTGCCCATCAGGGCGCGGCCCATGCCGGTCATGATGGTTCGCACGTCGGCAAAGTCGACGTTGATGAGGCCGGGGGCGATCACCAGGTCGCTGATGCCGCGCACGGCGTTCAAGCAGACGTTGTCGACCATGGCGAAGGCGTCCTTCAATGTCATCTTCATCCCGGCGATGCCGATCAGGCGATCGTTGGGAATAACGATCAGCGCGTCGACCGCCTTCGACAGCTCGGCGATGCCGGCCAGCGCCTTCTTGCGGCGCTGCGAGCCCTCAAACGCGAACGGCTTGGTCACCACGCCGACGGTGAGGGCGCCCAGGTCCCGCGCCACCTGCGCGATGACGGGCGCTGCGCCGGTGCCGGTGCCGCCGCCCATGCCGGCGGTGACGAACACCATGTCCGCCCCGGTCAGTGCCTCGGCGACGCGCGAAACGTCTTCCAGGGCAGAGGCCCGTCCGATCTCGGGGTTGGCGCCGGCGCCGAGGCCCTTGGTCAGGTTCTTTCCCAGATGGACTTTGATGCCGGCCAGGCTGGCGTCCAGCACCTGGCAGTCGGTGTTCGACACGATGAAGTCGACGCCTTCGATGCCACCTTCGATCATCGTGTTCACGGCGTTGCCGCCGCCGCCGCCGACGCCAATGACCTTGATGGCAGGACGCCCCGGGCTGACAACTTCGTCATCAAATTCAAGCATGATGGGTCTCCTTCAATATCGATCCCATGCCTTGGTGAGGGACGCCAATTTTTTGGTCTAGGCCCAACACCCACATCCTTGGCGACGCCGCCTCGGTGGGAGGGCCAGGCGCCCACGACAGCAGGGCGCACCGGCGTTTCATGTTCGAACGCCACCTGGCCTGGCCCATCGCCCTTTGACCGAGCGCAAGGGCGAATGACCGGTGCTCAGCCGCTCAGAGTCCCGGCAGAGGCCCCGACCCGAAGACCGGATCGCCGACCTGCTTGCCGGCCCCGAACATCACGGCGACTGACGTCAGCAGCTGGTTCCACGACGAGGTGCCTCGCAGCAGTCGACCCGGCTGCAAGGCGCCTCCCGCGCGGCCGGCCAGCAGGCAGGGCATGTTTTTCCACGACACGGGGCTGGTGGACGACACGTCGCTGCACCAGAGCACCAGCGTGTTGTCCAGCAGCGAGCGCGCCCCCTCGGCGCGCGTCCCCAGCGCATTCAGCAGGTACGCCAGCTCGCCCATGAACATCGTCTCGATGGCGGCCAGGCTGGTGCGCGCGCCGGCGTCGGTGGCGGCGGCCACCGCCAGGTCGTGGTGACCGCGGGCCACGCCGCCGATGATCGCGTTGCCGTCGGCGCCTTCGTACACCAGGGTGGCCACGCGCGCCCGGTCGCAGGCGAACGCCGCCACCGCCAGATCCATGGCCGTGCGTCCAGCTTCGAACAGATGGCGCGGATCGGGCGTGGGCCCAGCGGCCGGCGCGGTGCACACGGGGCTGCGGGCGGTGATCCGGGCGGCCAGCTCGCGCACCGAATCGGTGTGCTGGTCCAGTCGGCGCGCATCGTCGGTACCGACGCGCGTCTGCAGAAATCGCAGGTTCTTGACCGTCGCGTCCAGGCTGGCTTTGGCCAGGCGCTGCCGGACCAGGGCCTCGTTTCGGGGTGCGGACCCGCCGGCGGCGAACAGCCGCGCCACGGTGTCGGTCAGATCGGTCACAGGCTGGGCCGCCATCGCCGCGCCGGTGTAGCTGGGCGTGGCCAGCGCGGGCGACACGCCGTTGGTGCCGGCACCCAGGACCAGCGCGGGCATGCCGCCGACCTGCGCCACCAGCTGGTCAAGCGACACGCTGCCACCCGATGGGGTGCCCGCCGTCGCACCCGGGGCGAGGGCGGTCCCGGTCAGCAACGTGGCCATGCTGCGTTCGGCGGCCGGACCCTGGATGCTGCTGGCTGCGCTGGCGGCGCGGTTCTCCAGTCCGTCGACGATCGTCAGGTGGCCGCGGTAAATATCCACCGGTTGCATGGTGGGCCCGACCGCATCCAGCGACGTCGACACCGATCCCTGCGGTGGCAGCCAGCGATCGCGCAGGTAACCGTTGGGCGTGACGATGATGAACAGGCGCTGCGGCGTCGTGACACCGCCGGTCTTCTGCGCGAAGGCTTCCAGCCAGGGCAACGCCACCGACGAGCCGGCGGCGGCCAGCAGGGCGCGGCGGCCAAAACGGTGGCGGATCATATGCCGTTGCCTCCCTGGTCACGCGACGGGGCCAGATAGGGCCGGGACGTGGTCAGCAGCGGCACCAGATCGCGCACATGGCTCCCCCCGGCGCGAAAGGCGGCGTCCAGCTCCTGCAGCGCGCAGCGATCGGTGTTGTCGTCAGCCGGTCGCCCGAACGCAAAGTGGAACCAGGTTCGCACCACGCACTGGCGCACGGTGTCCGACCGGGCCATCACCGCGGCCAGCTCCATCGCATCCACGACCGTCGCCGGCGGGTCCCACAGGGGCGAGCGCAGGTTGGCGCTGCTGTCGATGGGCAGACCATGGTCGGTGTCTTGCCAGCGCCCGACGGGATCGAAGTGCTCGAACGTGAAGCCCGGCGGATCCATCAGTTGATGACAGCTGTTGCACGGCGGGCTGCTGGTATAGGTCTCCAGCACCTGACGGTTGGTGGAATTGGGCGGGGGGAGGTCGGGGGGAATCGGCGGGACGCTGGGTGGTGGCGGCGGCAGCTGCATGCACAGCATCGCCTCGACCACGAATTTTCCGCGATGCACGGGGCTGGTGGTCGCATAGTGGGCCATCCCGGTCATCAATGCGCCCTGGGTCAGCAGCCCGCCGCGCCGCCTGCCGTCCAGCGGCACCTGGGTCAGCGTCGTCGGATCCGCGCCGGCGGGCACCGTCAGGCCATAGTGCTGGGCCAGCGCCGGCGTGACGAACGTGTACGGCGCGGTCAACAGCGACGCGACGTCGCTGTCGGTCTCCCAGTAATGGTGGTCGACAAAGCGCAGGAGCTCGCGGGTCATGTCGACACTGACGGCGGGCGTGAACGTCGGGAAGAGCTTCGGGTCGCGTTCGGCATCCACCAACCCTCCCTCGCCGACAAAATCGGACAGCCACCCGCGATAGAACCGTTCGCTGACCGCGTGGCCGCGTGGATCGGCCAGCAGCCGTTTCACCTGCGTGCCGACCTGGTCCGCCGTGCGCAGCTGGCCGGCGGCGGCGGCGGCGCGCAGCGGCTCGTCGGGCAGGTCGCTCAGCAACAGCGCCGACAGGCGGGCGGCCAGTTCGTACGGCGTCGGCGGGGGCAGATCCCGCTGGCCTTGACCTTTGCTGCCGTCGCCCAGTTCGACGCGGTAGACGAACTGCGGTGCCTGCAGCACCGACATCACCAGCGCCACCACGCCGCTTTCGACGCTGTCCGAGAATCCCTCGCTGAACGCGTCTACCAGGATCTGTCGTTCCTCGTCGAACAGCGGTCGTCGGTAGGCGCGCCCGCCGATCAGCGTCGCCAGGCCCCCGGCGCAGGCCAGCGGGTCGAGGTCGGACGCCCCGGCCATCTGGCAGCCGGCGCGCAGCAGCGCCGACGCGCTGTCGCCTCGCTGCGCCCAG
>JAXDMH010000095.1:0-2529 GCA_034666225.1 Myxococcales bacterium | reverse complement strand
CCACCCAGACGCTGCACGTGGGAGGCGACTACCAGAGCGCCGACCCGACGTACGAGCTGTGGCTGGCGCTGAAGCCGCGCTTTTATCTCTACGAGAGCAAGACCAACGCGCTGAGCCTGAACCTGTGGGCGAACCTGTACCTCGAGCTGACAAACAGCGACACCACCACGCGTTCGCGCGAGCCGCTGCTCGGCCCGACCTTCCTTTGGGCCACCTACAGCCACTCGTTTTACCGTTCGAAGGAGATCAAGACCGTCGTCGCCGTCGGGCCGCGCGCGATCCTTCCCACGGACAAGGGGGCGCGCGGCTCCGGGCAGCTGATCGGCGCGGGCGGACTTTTTTCGGTCTCCCAGTACCTGCCGGTGCGCGGCGCCGGGGCGCGCAATTTCAAGAGCACGCGCGTCGGCGTCAGCGCGATCTACAACCACCCGTTCACGGAAGCCACCTCGCCGGTCAACGACGAGATCCGCCAGATCCGACAGGACGTCGCCGGCCGCACGGTCATCTCCGATCAGCTGACCGGTGCCATGAACGTCAAGCACGCGCTGAGCGTGACGGCGTCAGGCGACCTGCGGATTCTTTCCAAGCTTGAGCTGTCGCTGTCTTACGTCTGGCTGAACGCCTGGGCCTACGCTCCCGGGGCCACCATGCCGCTCCCGCTTTTGACCGGACCGGCGCAGCCGATGACCGTCGCCGATCCCACCACCTACCGCCTCAGCACCTGGACCACCGCGTCGCTGACCTATGAGCCCACCGACGATTTTTCCGTCAGCCTGGGTTATTACAACCTGGCCTCGCAGCTGGGGCCCGACGGCACCCGCCGCAATCCCCTATGGAGCCCCAACGCCCGCTTCTTCCTGACCCTCACCGGCAACCTGGACGTCATCTATGACCGCCTGGCCGGGCGTCCGCACGCGACTGTCGATTGAACGATCGGGCACGCGGTGGCGACAGAAATGCATCTGTTCTGAATTGTGACGACGAATCGGGCCTAGTACCTCGTCGCAGGGATTTTGAAGGGTTGGCAGGAGCGGGGCCGAAAAACACGTCCGATCCCTCCGGCAAAGGTCGGACCGCAGCCCGAGGCCCAGTCGGTCCTCGGCGTTATCGTTACGCGGAAGGGCCTCGGGCGAGGACCGAATGGCGCGGCAGCAACGTCAATCGGAGAGTAAACGCGGACCGCGCCACGCGGGGAGAACGTCGCAAATAGAGGAGCCCGAAAGTGTCGCGACCTACGATAAGTCGAAAGATCGCCCGGCTTCGAGGGACGGACTCCGCCGCCAAGGCTGTGCGGGCGAGGCGCGGATCGCGACGTTGCTTCCCGGCCGAAGTGCAACTGCCGCGCCTTCCGGTCCTCCCCCGAGGCCCTTCAACGCCGCGTTAGAAGTCGAGCGTTGCCTGGGCCTCGTGGTCCGGTCCGTTCTGGCCGGAAGGAATTCGGGCTGAACCTGGAGCGGAGAAACGTGTTGGTGAACCTTTCAAATTCTCTGTGGCGAGGTGCTAGTCCGCCGACCGGAACAGCCGCCCGCCGGCAGACCCCCGCCACCGTCGGTGAGCGTCGATCACGGCGCCGGCCGCGCCACCGGCGCCGACGACGGGTTGTCGCCGCTGTCCAGCGACGCCGCCAGCGCCTCCCGCTTTTCTTCGGGCGCCCGATCCAGCACGTACTGGCGGATGGCCCGCCAGTCGCCGGCGCCCGGATCGCCGCGTGTGCAAGCGATGGCGTCGCGCCAGGTGGGATCCTCGGGGTCGTCGCGCCAGCGAGCGGCACGAACGCGTTGCACGCAGGCCTCGCGCGGGCGCTCTACCCGCTGCCAGACGGCAGCCGCGCGCAGAAATCCGTCGAAGCGATCCGGCGTGTAATAGATCATGTCGGTCAACTTTCGCTCGACGCCGCCGAAGCGCCGCCCCAGGCCATCGATCAGCGCCGTCACTTCGGCGACCTCCGGTGAGGTGGGATCTTCGGCCAGCAACAGCGCGGACCAGTGGCGCGTCCGGTCGCCGGGCGCCAGCAGATCAGGCGACGCGGCCAGCAGCGGCAGCAATCGCCGTGACAGCGACGGGCCCCCCAGCACCCAGCGGTCGAGATCGGCCGCCGCCGGAACGCCCACCAGGACGATCGGCGACTGTGGTGTTTCGGGCGACGTCGTCTCGGGCGCGGAGGCTTTCGACAGGGCTTCGCGCAGCCGCTCGACCTGCGTGCTGTCGCTGTCCTGGCGCGCCGCCGCCAGCAGGCGCTGCAGCGTCGGTCGATCGTCGCCCCGCAGGCGCAGGTAAACGTCGCCGAAGGGACGCAGCACGCGCAACGGCAACGCGGCGATGGCCTGCCTGAGGTTGGCCATCGGCATGTTGGCGGGGGGCAGCTCGTCGGCGGCGGCCAGCAAGCGAAACGACAGGTCGGAGGCGCCCATCTCGGCCGCCTGCGCGTACGCCGCCCGGGCGCGTGGCCGCTCGCCGATGGCCAGCCAGGCGTCGCCGGCCGCGCGCAAGGCAGCGGCCCGCGCCGCCCGCAGCCCCTCGGCCCTTTCA
>JAXDMH010000094.1:0-5168 GCA_034666225.1 Myxococcales bacterium | reverse complement strand
GCTCGACCACGACGGACCGCCGACCCGCGCCGCGCACCGCCGACCTTGCGCTCCGACGCTTCTCGCGCCGTTATCCCCGGTGGGCGCGGATCGCAGGTCGGTGCTCGGCGAGGGCTCTGGGCCGCGCGCTGCGGTCCTCGGGTGATGCCGCGCGACAGGTCGCCCGTTGACGAATGCGACCAGCGCGACATCACCCTGCGGTCCGCTCTTATTCCGGAACTAACAGAGCGCAAGGAGAAACCAACCATTCACCATCCCTGCGATGGAGTACTAGGGCAACAAGATTCGTCCGGGCGCTTTCATGGTGCCGGTGGGCATGGCCCCGTTCTGCGTGTGGCAGCTGTTGCAGTCACCGGAGGTCTGCGCGGTGATCATCGCCCGCTCGCGTCCCAGGTAGACAACCTTGGCCTTGTACGGCTTCGTGATGTTCGTCGACGAGTCGAAGTTGCCGGCGGCGTTCGGCGTCAGCGTGACCTGCTGGCCGTCGGCGCCCACGATGACGATCTGGGCCCTGGCCGTCGCGCCGTTCACGCCGTTGCACAGATCGGGTTCGTGCGCCGTCGGGTACAACGTGCCGGCGACGGAGAATCCCGGTCCCCGGCCCATGGAATGGCAGGCAATGCAGCCCCGACCAGGGTTCATCTGCTGACTGCCATTGTTGCCGCTGGTCCACATCTTCTTGCTGGTGCAGACCGGCGCCGCGGCGAAGGGATCGGTGATGGGACCGGCGTCAAAAACACCACCGCCGTCCGCGCCGGCGCCGTCGGCCGCGCCACCGTCGGAGCAATCGCCTCTGGGCATACCGGCCGCGACCCATTTTTGCAGCGCCGCGATCTCGGCGGCGGTGGCCCGCGACAGCGGTGACGGCGGCATCGGTTTCGCGTTGTCCTGCAGCCGAGCCAGGGCCAGCTCTGCGTTGGTCTTTGTCGGATCGCCCTTCGATCGCGCCGTCAGCTCTGCATAGCTGGTCAGCGACGCCGGAACGTCCTGCGCGGGCGGCCTGCCGTGACAGGCGATGCAACGATTGACGATCAGGGCCTGCACCTCGGCAGGCACGATGCCCGCGGCGCAGCTGCTGGAGACGCCCGCGCCGCCTGTGCCGCTTCCCGCGCCGGCGTCAAAAGGATTGCCTGCCCCGCCCGATCCGCTGCCGCCCACCAGCGCTGCCCCTCCCGTGCCGGCGCCGAAACCCGAACCGCCCGATCCACTGGGACCCGGGAACAGATTTCCTCCGGTGCCGCCGCCGGCGACGTCCTCCAGCGTCGCTTCGCAAGCGACGAGCGGACCGATGATCAACGGCACCAGCGCAAGCAGCAGAAATCTCTTCATGAACCGCCTCTCTTTGCGAAGAACTCGAGATGGGCAGGGGCGCCGTGATAGATGGGAGCGGGATGGCTGTACCTTCAGCGGCGCGAGATCAGGCAGGGTGATGTCGGCGGCTGCTGTCCTGGTCATAGTGATCGCCGCGGGCGAGGCGCAGACGCCGATGACGCAGGCGCTGCTGGCGGCCGCGACAGAATCGCTGGCCGGCAACCCGTCGGTCGCCCTTTTCCCAGCCGCGGCGCTCAGCGACGCGGAGGCCCTGCGCGTCGAGGAGACGGCCGGGGCGCGGGCCGTGGCCCAGGTGATCTGGCGGGATCGGTCACGAACGCACGCCACCATCCGTCTGCACGTGGCGCGCACCGATCGCTGGGTCGATCGCTCGCTGACGTTCTCCGACGCCGACAACCTGAGTGAACGCGGGCGGACCCTGGGTTTCGCGGTCGCGTCGATGCTTCCCGAAGGCGATTCAACCTTGCGAGCCACGCCGCCGCAACCGGATGCCCAGCCGTCATCCACGCTGGCGGCGCCACCAGCAACGGTCGCGCCACCAGCAACGACAACCTCCACGCCGGCTCGCCGCTTCGCTGAACTGTCGATGATTGGCGGTGACGATTTTCAGGGAATCGCGCGTGGACTGGGCGGCGCGCTCGACGTTGGCTTGCCCGCCGGCGAAACCTTTGCGCTGCGTTTTTCGGCGGGACTGCGCGGCGGAGCCCTCTCCTCTGTGTCGGCGACCGGGCTCAACGTCATGGTCGGCGCTGGCGCCGCCTGGTCGCCCTGGCCCGACCCGGCCGATCGCCGTCTGAATCTCGCGTTGCGCGTCGACGCGCTCTTGATCGTGCAGGCGGTGCGCCACACGCACGGCAGCGGCGATTCCGAATGGAAGGCCACGCCGCTGCCAGGCGCCGATGCTCTGGTCGAAGTCAGCTGGCGACTGACCAGGGAGCTTCACGCCGTCCTGGGCGCTGGACTGGAAGCGGCTCTGGGCACCGTCGACGTCAGCGTGGTGACCTCGACGCAGACCCACACCGCCACCATCCCCGCGCTGCGTGCCGTCGGCCAGGCCGGGTTGCGCCTGTATTTCTGAACGAATCCCCTTTGTTGAAGGGACTGAATCGTCCCTGCCTGATCCCTTGCCCGTCGCGGTACCATCGAGGCAAGTGTCTTCCCGCCCGCGCAGCGATCCGTCGGCCGTCCTGCGGCTGGTTCCACGCCCGCCGCCGTCACCGGCGACGCCCGAGCGCCCGGTGCCGGACGATCGGACCTTGCTGGCCGCGGTGCGGACGGGCGATCCGGCGGTGGCCTCGGCGTTTTGCGAGCGCGTCTGGCCGCAGGTCGAGCGAACGGTCCGCCGCCTCCTGGGTCACGGCGATCCCGATCGCGACGACCTGGAACAGTTGGCCTTGATCGAGCTGGTGGGAACCATCAACCGGTACCGGGGTGACTGTTCGCTGGACACCTGGTCGCAAACGGTCGCGTCGCACGTCGTGTTCAAACACATCCGTCGCCGTCGCATCGAAAGGCAGATCTTCACCGACCTCCTCATCGAAGACGGCCCCTACGCCGCGCCAGCGGCTCACGGCGAGCTCCGGTCAGTGACACGCGACCTTCTGGCCCGGGTGGCCGCGTTGCTGGACGGAATGAACCACCAACGCGCCTGGGCCTTCGTCCTGCACGATGTGCTGGGATACGACCTGCGCGAGGTCGCGCAGATGACCAAGGCCAGCGTCTCGGCGACGCAAAGTCGGCTGGTGCGCGGCCGGCGCGAGCTGCACGCGCTCGTCGCCGCGACGCCAGAGCTGGCCAGCATGATCCGGGGAGTGGCGGATGGGGCAGAGGGTGAGGGAGACGAATGAGGCGTGACGATCCAACGCGCTACGCGGCGGCGGCGGCCCGGCTGCTTCGACGCGGGCGCAATGAAGTGATGCCCAGTCTGCCGCCGGATCGGCGGCGATTGGTCGATGCCGTGGAACAGGCCCTGGCGGCGCGCGCCCGCCGGAGCACAAGGCGGCGGTGGACCGTGGGGGTTGCGTCGGCGGTGGCCGCCGCAGCGCTGATCGCCGGTGGCTTGAGCGCTTGGCGCGCCGGGACTCCGGTTCCCCAGCTGGCCACGCCTGCCCCGCGCGGCGACTCAGCGCGCACGTGGATGTTGCTGGGCGAGAGGGATCATCAAGGCACGGCCGCCTTCCCGGACGGCATCCGTCCCACGCCGCTGACCCGGGGCATGACCCTGCCAGCGGGCATCCGTCTGGCCGCACCCGGCGACGATGAGGTCCAGATCGGCACCGCCGCCGGCACCACCATGACGCTGGAAAAACAGGCGTCGCTGACGGTCAGCGAGGCCAGCGCCACGCAACGATTCGCCCTGCACGCGGGCGCCGTGCGGGTGCGGGTGGCTCCTTTGCTGGTGGGTGAACGTTTTCTCATCGACACGCGGGACGCAGAAGTGGAAGTGCACGGTACCGCCTTTCGTGTCGCCGTGATCCCCCGGGACGCCACCTGCGCCGATCCGGATCGAACACGCGTCACCGTGTCGGAGGGCGTGGTGACCGTGCGATCGAAGGCCGACGAAGTGCGCCTGACACCGGGCAGCTCCTGGCTGTCGGCCTGCACAGCGAAGCCGCGATTGAACGAACACTCCGCTGCCCCGCGACGAGCGCCGGAGCGTTCGCCGCTGGTGGCGGCCCACGCGCCTTTGTCGACCGCGCCCGCAGCGAGCGCCGCGCCCGCCGCAAGCGCACTGAGCGCGGCGAGCGCAGCGCCGGCGGCCGGGCCCGCCATTTCGCCTTCGCTGCTGGCGGCGCAGAACAATTTATTCTCCGCTGCCGTGCGGGCAAAGAACCGCGGAAGCGCTCGAGAGGCAGCGGCGCTGTTCGGGCGCCTGGTCAGCGAATATCCGCAGGGGCCCTTGGTCGAGAGCGCGGCCGCCCAGCGCATGAAGGCGCTGGCGACCACCGACGCGGGCGCGGCGGCCGACGCCGCGGCGGAATACCTGCAGCGCTTTCCCGGCGGCTTCGCCCGCGCCGATGCGCAGCGATTGTTGGATCACCCCCGGCCGTGACCGCCACCGGACGACCGCCGCGGCGGCAACGCCGGTCGGTGCGCGGCCTGCTGGCGGCGACGATCCTGCTGGCCACCTGTCATGGCCAGCTCCGGTTTGACGACGCCGCCTGCGTCCAGGAGGGAGATTGTCCGCTGGCCACCATGCATTGCCTGGCCGGCGCCTGCGTGGGCTGTTTCACCGACCAGCACTGCACGACGCCCGGATTTCCCCGCTGTGATACGGCGCTGCACCGCTGCGTCCCCTGTGGCGTCAACAGCGACTGCGCCTCCGGGCAGACCTGCCGCACCGGCCACTGCTTCATCCCGTGCACCACCCCGACGACCTGTCCCGCCTCGGCACCCCGCTGCGACGACGGCTTTTGCGTTCAGTGTGACGATGGAAAGGGCTGCCTCTCGGCGGCCGCCAGCCTCTGCGTCGCCCACCAGTGCATCGGCTGCGTCGCCGACGCCGACTGCGGCGGCAACACCCCGCGCTGCGACGTCGTGACCCGAGCCTGCGTTCGTTGCCAGGTCAGCGCGGACTGTCCGACCGCGACGCCGCTCTGCGACCCGGCTACCAGCCGCTGCGTGTCCGCGCCCTGAGCGGCGGCCCCGCTGATCTCTCGCTCAGCCGATGTCGTGGCGCTCGAAATACAGGCGGGCATAGCGAAGGAAGTCGCTCTCGGTGAGGATGCCGACCACCTTGCCGTTGTCCAGCACGGGCAGGCAGCCCAGGTGGTGCGTCTCCATCAAGACGACGGCGTCGGCGGCGGGCGACTCTGGCCAGGTGGTGATCACGTCTT
>JAXDMH010000093.1:0-7538 GCA_034666225.1 Myxococcales bacterium | reverse complement strand
TCGCACACCGGCTGCTACGTCGAGGCGTGGGACGTCAACGCGCCGGGCGCTCCGCGCGCCCGCGATCGGCGGGCAGCCATCGAAGCGCTGCTGGACGAGATCGCCCGCCAGAAAGACGCGCGCATCGCCATGCACAAGGAGGTGCTGGACTGGATACGCAACCCGACGCCGCTCTAGGTGTAATGGCGTTCACTAAGCGGCGCGGCATTCGCTGCGCCTCTGTCCGTTCTCCGCTCCTGCAAAAGGTCGGACCGCAGGTGCAGGCCGCGCTGGTTCACCTATCGTTCTCCGTCAACCTTGCGGCGCGGCCTGCACCGAGGACCGAACTTCCTCTGGAGGGGAGAACGGACAGAGGCGAAGCGGATGCAGCGCCGCTAAGTGAACAGCATTGGTTCTAGCGGAGCCCTAGCGGCGGCCCGCGCGCCGCCGCGTCCGGGCAACCACAGCGATCACTGCGCGAAGGTCCCCTCCAGCGAGCGCAAGATCTGATCGGCCCCGCGCTCCAGCAAGCGACGGCCCAGCGCCGCGCCCAGGGCGGCCGCCTCGCGAGGATCGCCTTCAACCGTTTCGCGGATCATCTCGCTGGCGTCGGGGCGACCGACCAGGCCGCGCACGATGAGACGCCCGGCCGCCACGACGGCGTGGCCGGCCACGGGCGTGCGACAGCCGACGCCCAGCGTGGCCAGCAGCGCGCGCTCGGCGGCGACGGTGGTCTCGGCGTCGGCGTCGGCCAGCGCGCGGCACAGCGCCGCCACGCGCGCGTCGTCGCTGCGCGCCTCCAGGGCCAGGGCGCCCTGCCCGATCGCCGGCAGCATGCGCTCCTCGGACAGTCGTTCGGTGATGCGGTCGGCGAAACCCAGCCGGTCAAGACCGGCGCAGGCCAGGATGGCAGCGTCGACGACGCCCTCGGCCACCTTGCGCAGGCGCGTGTCGACGTTGCCGCGCAGCAACTCGATGTTGAGGTCGGCGCGCGCCGCCCGGATCTGACAGACGCGGCGCAGGCTGGAGGTGCCGATGCGCGCGCCGGCCGGCAATCGATCCAGCGTGTCGCCGCTGCGGCTGACCAGAGCGTCGCGCGGATCGGCCCGGCGTGGGATGGCCACCAGGCCCAGGCCGGGCGCCAGCTGGGCGGGAACGTCCTTCAGGCTGTGCACGGCGAGATCGATCTCGCCCGCCAGCAACCCCTGTTCGATCTCCTTGACCCAGACACCTTTGCCGCCCAGGTCGATGACCGGACCGGTCTGACTGCGATCGCCCTCGGTGACCACGATGCGCTCCGTGATGACAAGATCCGGGTGGGCGCGGCGCAGCTCGGCGGCGATGTGGGCCGCCTGCCAGCGGGCCAGGGCGCTGCCCCGGGTGCCGATCACCAGGTTATTCGCCGTCGTCATCGCCCGGCATCCCCGCTTCCACCACAGGCAGATCGAACAACCGCTGGACCGCCAGCACCAGCGGCACGGCGTCGCCGCCGTCTTTCTTGAGGGCAATCTGCGGCAGGTGCAGCAGCTTCTTGGCAAAACCTTCGACCACGTCGACGAAGGCGCGCCGCTCGCGCTCGCCCAGATTCGGAAACGCCGACAGCGCCTTGTCCGTTTCAGACTTGGCCAGCCCCAGCACGTGCGCGCGCAACGCCGTCACCGTGGGACCGATCTGCCGGCCCCGGTAACTCTGGATGAAACGGGCCAGCTCCTGCTCGACGATGGTCTCGGCTTGATCGGCCTCGCTGCGGCGGCCGTCGAGGTGGGTGGCGGCGACCTTCTGCAGGTCGTCGATGTCCGCCAGGTAGATCCCTTCCAGATCGGCGCAGGTCGGCTCTACGTCGCGCGGCACGGCGATGTCGATGACGAACAGCGGCCGTCCGCGCCGTCGTTTTTGCACCTGGCTCAGCAAGGCGCGGGTCAGCACCGGCGGCCGCGCCCCCATCGATGCCAGCACGATGTCCGTCGCGCTCAGGGCGCCCACCAGATCCTCGAAGGGATGCGTGTCGCCCCCCATGCGCGCGGCCAGCTCCTGGGCGCGCCCCGGCGTCCGGTTGGTGACGGTCAGGGCAGCGCCGTGCCCTTGCAGCGCGCGCGCCGCCAGATCGGCCATCTTCCCCGCCCCCACGATCAACAAGCGGCGCCCCTCGAAGGTGCCGAACACCTGCCGCGCCAGCTCGATGGCCACCGAGCTGACCGAGATCGGGTTGCGAGCGATGGCCGTGTCGCGCCGCACCCGCCGCGCCACCCGAAAGGCCCGGGTGAAACACAGCCCCAGGATCGGCCCCGCCGTCCCACAGCGCAGCGCCATCTCGTGCGTGGTCTTGACCTGACCCAGGATCTGCGGCTCGCCGATCACCAGCGAGTCCAGGCTGGAGGCGACGCGAAACAGGTGGTGCACCGCCTGCGCGTCGGTGCGCGTGTAAAGGTGCGCCTCCAGCTCGGCCTCGGCCAGCGCCGCCCGCCCGGCCAGATCGCCGGTCAACGACCGCAGGGCTTCTTCACGATCGGCGACCGCGGCGTAGATCTCGACGCGGTTGCAGGTCGACAGGAACGCCACCTCGCGAATGCCGGGCAGGGCCGCCATCTGGCGCAGCGCCGCCTCCATGTTCTCCGGTTGCACCGACAGGCGCTCGCGCACGGCGACGGGCGCCGTACGATGGGACAACCCCAGGACCAGCAGATCTATGAGTGATTCCATGTCAGGCCGCGTGGCGCAGGAAGTAGACCAACACCACCAGCACCGCACTGCCAAAACCACCCAGGGTCAACCAGGCGGCGCGTCGCCCCTGCCACCCGGCGCCCACCCGGGCCACCAGCAGGACGCCGAACGCAATCCAGGTCACCAGCGCCAGCAAATATTCGGGGCGCAGCGGCGCCGACGCCGTCACCGCGCCGATGCGGGCGATCCAGATGGCCCCGGTGATCAAGGCGACCGTGAAGATGGGAAACCCGATCAACACGCACCGCAGTGCCAGCCGATCCAGCATCTCCAGCGGCGCGCCACCGCGAATCATCCGGCCGAACTGCTTGCGCTTGAGCTGGCGATCCTCGACCAGGTACAGCACCGCCAGCGCCGCCGCCAGCGCGAAGACCGCGACGCCCGCCGTGGCCAAAAAAATGTGCGTCCGCCCCAGCGTCCCCATGGTGGGCGTCCCCTGCTCGGCCGGCACCACGCGCGCCAGAACCAGCAGCGTCAGCACCGCCGGCACGGCGAAAGCGCCGGCGGCCGCCAGCTTGTAACGAAAGGTGGCGCCCAGATACCCGGCGGCGATCAGAAAGGCGATGAAGGACATTGCCTCGGGCGTCGACGAGATCGGGTTCTGCCCGCGCATGCAACGCCAACCGATGTCGGCGAAATGCAGCAGCACGCCCAGCGCCAGCAGCAGACGACCGACCTGCGCCGCTCGCTCGCGCGTCCGCAGCAAATACCCCAGGTAAGCTGCCGCCGAGAGCGCGTAGGCCAGAATCTGCAGTGCGGAGAACGTCCCCACCCCCCGTTTGTACCATGCTCAGGGGGCTGCAGCCTGGCGCAGACAGTCAGTCATGTCGGACGGGCCCCAACTTGGCCTCGGACCGACGGCGTGCTAAGCGATCGCCATGGCAAGCGAGAACGTATTCGAAGCGACCGACGAAAACTTCCAGAAGGAGATCCTGGACTCGACGCTCCCCGCCCTGGTGGACTTCTGGGCCGTGTGGTGCGCCCCCTGCCGCACCATCGCTCCACACGTCGAGGCGCTGGCCAAGGACTACGAAGGAAAACTGCGCGTGGGAAAGTTCGACATCGACGCCAATCCGAACATCCCCAGCCAGTTTGACATCCGCAGCATCCCCACCCTGATCGTCTTCAAGGGCGGCAAGGTGGTCGGTCAGCTGGTGGGCGCGGTTCCCCGCGCCAAGATCGAAGAGCTGATCAAGAAAGCCCTGTAGCCTCGGGCGGCGGCGGTGGCGGCAGCGACGCCGCGCTGTACCCGATGGTGATGTCCCGAGAGCGAATCTCGATGATGGCCGAGCTGTGCCCGTTGGCGGTTCCGCCCGGCATCCGATTGCCACTGCCCTCGCGCTGACGGTGCCCGCCGAAGAAAGGCGGAGGCACCACCGGCACCGACCGCTGGGCCTGGAAGCTCTGCGCCCAGCGACGGAGCGACAGCCCCACGCCCCCCTGCCACAGCGACACCCAGCCGACGTAGCCGAAGCCGCACAGGAACAAAGCCAAAAACGGCAGCGACAGGTAGTGACGGTTCATGAAGGCGACGCCGATGGCCACCGCGAAATAGCCGGCCATGCCCAGTTCGATGAAGGGCGTGATTGATTTGGCGGCGCGATACTTCTTGCTGGACCAGCTCTCCAGCTTGCCCCGGATGCCGTGCTTGGGTGTGCGCACGAACTCCGTCTCGCGTCCGATCAGCGCCTCAAGGACGGCGCGGCTCTGGTTCACGCACAGGCCGATCCCCAGCGACATCACCAGGGGCAGCCGGCGAATCACCCACCATTCGGTGCGCGGCCGCAGGTGCGGGTTGCGTAGCAGCTGAATCTCGCGCTGCGACGCCAGGTAGAACGACGCGATGGACAGCGTGGTGCCGAAGAACAGCGGCAGATCGATCATCAACACCTCGCGCCAGCCGTGATGCGTGCGAAAGACCAGGTTCGGCAACAGCAGCAGCGACAGCAGCAGCAGCAGCGGATAGGCCAGGTTGTTGGTGAGGTGGAAGAAGGCCTCTGACTTCTGGGCGAAGGTGGCGTTCGAGCGCAGGATGGTGGGAAGCAGCTTTTTGGCCACCTGGATCGACCCCTTGGCCCAGCGGTACTGCTGCGACTTGAACGACGACATCTCCACCGGCAGCTCGGCGGGGGCGGCAATCTCCGGGACGTAGACGAACCGCCAGCCGCGCAGCTGGGCCCGGTACGACAGATCCATGTCCTCGGTCAGCGTGTCGTGCTGCCAGCCACCGGCATCGGCGATGGCGGCGCGCCGCCACATCCCGGCGGTGCCGTTGAAATTGAAGAAGCGCCCCGAACGATTGCGCCCGGCGTGCTCCATCATGAAGTGGCCGTCCAGCATCAGGGCCTGCACCTCGGTCAGCGGCGAGAAGTCGCGGTTGAGGTGGTCCCAGCGGCACTGCACCACCGCGACCTGAGGGTCCAAGAAATAGTGAACGCCGCGTTCCAGGACGTCGGGCAGCGGCAGAAAGTCAGCGTCGAAGATCAGGATGAACTCGCCCTTGGCGGTGCGCAGGCCGTTCTCCAGGGCGCCGGCCTTGAAGCCCGAGCGGTCGACGCGATGAACGTATTCGATGTCCAGGTCGGGCTGGGCGCGCCGAAGCTCCTCGATCTTGCGCCGGCAGATCTCCTGCGTCTCGTCGGTCGAGTCGTCCAGCACCTGCACGTGGAACCGATCGCGTGGGTAACGAATGGCGGTGACGCTGTCGAGCAGCCTTTCCACCACGTACATCTCGTTGAACAGCGGCAGCTGCACCGTCACCGCGGGCAGATCTGCGAAGGTCCCGGGCGGCTTTGGGTGTTTGTCCCGATGTCGATAGTAGAGATAAACCAGCGACGAACGATGGAACCCGTAAAGCGCGAGAAGAATCAGAGTGACCAGGTACGTGCCGACCACCAACCCCGAAATTTCCATGCCCCGCAAGGTACGATCGGAATTGTCATCGAATTGTAATTCCTTGTATTCAATTATCGGTGCCACCGTCGGAGGCGGTGCGGATCGGCCGAAGACGCGCGCGCGCGTCAGGCGACGCCGTAGACCGGCAACGCCGCGCCTGACACCAGCTGATTCTCCGGACTGCACAGCCAGACGATCGCGGCGGCGATCTGCGGCGGCTTGGGCCAGCGATCATGGGCAGCGTTCGGCATAGCCCGACGGTTGGCGGGCGTGTCGATGATCGACGGAACAACGGCGTTCACCAGGATGCCGTCGCTCTTCACCTCGTCGGCCAGGCACTCCGTCAAGGCGAGCACGCCCGCCTTGGCCACGCTGTAGGCGATGGCGCCGCCCTTTCGTTCCAGGGCGGCGCGCGATGACACGTTCACGATGCGGCCGCCGCCGCCTTTTTGGCGCAGTTGCCGCACCGCCTCGCGGCAGCACAGAAACGCCGTGGTCAGGTTGATGTCCAGCTGCAGTCGAAAATCGCGCAGCGACGTGTCCACCACCGGGGAGGCAGCGAAACCGCCGGCGACGTGCACCGACGCCCACAGCGCCGGAACCTGCCCGTAGAGACGAGTCACCGCCCCCTCGTCGGTCAGATCAACCTGGGAGATGAACCGAACACGATCGCCACCCGGCGCGTCCGGCGGCGGCGCGTCTCCCCGGTGGGGAAGGTGGCAGGTGGCGCCCGCCTCGACCAGTGCCGCCACCACCGCCGGCCCCAGACCGCCAGTCCACCCTGTCACGACGATCTGTTTGCCTTCCAGATTTCCTTGCTGGTCTTTTGCCATGAGACTCGTCCTTCCGTTTCGCGCCCGTCCCGGTGCCGGTAAGATAGGCCGATGCTCACCGCCGCGAAACCGAATCGTAGAAAGCCTTCCCGATGACGGCCGACTTTTCCGGGCGCGTCGCCTTTGTCACCGGAGCTTCGCGCGGCGTGGGCAAGGCCATCGCGCTTGGACTGGCGCGGGCCGGCTGCGACGTGGTGATAGCCGCCAAGACCGTCAACCCCGATCCCCGCATCCCCGGGACCATCGGCGAGACCACGCGCGAGATCGAAGCGCTGGGACGGCGCGCCTTGGGCGTTCCCGTGGACATCCGTGACGACGCCGCCGTCGAACGCGCCGCCAAGAGCGCCCTGGATCATTTCGGCCGCATCGATTTTCTGGTGAACAACGCCGGGGCGCTGTACTGGCAGTCGCTGGCCGACACGCCGCTGAAAAAATTCGACCTGGTCATGGGGGTGAACGCGCGCGGCGCCTTCGCCTGCACGCACCACCTGCTGCCGGCCATGCGCGCCCAGAAGTTTGGCCACATCCTGATGCTGTCGCCGCCCGTCGATCCCGCCGCCGCCGGAGGAAAGATCGGCTACGCCATCAGCAAGTTCGGCATGACCCTGATCGCCCACGGCCTGGCGGACGAAGTGCGCGACGACAACGTGGCGGCCAACGCCTTGTGGCCGGCGACGATGATCGAGAGCCTGGCCACCATCAACTTTGGGCTGGGCGACAAGACCATGTGGCGCACGCCGGAGATCCTGGTCGACGCCACCCTTCGAATATTCGCCAAGGAGCCGCGGACTTTCACCGGCCAGGCGCTGATCGACGAGGATTTCTTGCGCGCCGAGGGCGTCAGCGATTTTGTCCCCTATCGCTGCGACCCCAAGCACGAACCGCCGCGTATCGGTTTCGACTTCAAGTTCGCCAAAGGGTGACCGCCGTCGAATCAGAAGGCGGACTTACGCGGGCCGCCAGCGTACACTGCCTCCGCCTGGGTCGGAAATTGCCAGCCTCAAACTGCGAAAAGCGCCCGCGGTCGCCCTGTGACAGCGCGGCCTGGCTCGGTCGGCTGCTGACTCTGGCGGGCCTGATCGTGGCGCCCACCGGTGGCTGCCAGCGGTC
>JAXDMH010000092.1:0-7576 GCA_034666225.1 Myxococcales bacterium | reverse complement strand
AAGTTCTGCAATTTCTATCGCCCCCCCGGCAGCAAGGAAGGCTACACGCTGTCGCGCGAGGTACTGGCCCGCAAGCTTCAGGAGACCGTCGACCTGGGCGGCGTGCAGATCTTGCTGCAAGGCGGGTTGAACCCCGACCTGCCGCTGACCTGGTACGAAGATCTCTTCCGCTGGATGAAGGCGAATTTCCCGCTGGCCATCCACGGCCTGTCGCCCGAGGAGATCCGCTATATCGCCGAGATCGAGAACATGCCCATCCGCGCCGTGATCGAACGCCTGATCGCCGCCGGCCTTGATTCGATCCCGGGCGGCGGCGCCGAAGTTCTGGACGACGAGATCCGCCACCAGATCTCTCCCCTCAAATGCACCACCGCGACCTGGATGGAGGTCATGCGCGAGGGCCACGCCCTGGGCCTGCGCACCACGGCGACGATGGTCTTCGGATTCGGCGAGACCCCGCGCCACCTCACCAACCACCTTGAGACGCTGCGCGCCCTGCAAGATCAGACCGCCGGGTTCACCGCCTTCATCTGCTGGCCGTTCCAGGCCGAGGGGACGCGACTCAAGCTGCGCGACGACACCACGGCCATGCGCTATCTGCGCGTGTTCGCCCTGGCGCGCCTGTACCTGGACAACTTCCCCAGCTTGCAAGTGTCGTGGCCGACCATGGGTCCCGAGGTGGGCCAGGTCGGCCTCCGTTTTGGCGGCAACGATTTCGGCTCGGCGATGATCGAGGAGAACGTCGTGTCGCAGGCCGGCGCCGTCTTCAGCCTGGGCGCCGACGACATCGAACGCTACGTGCGCGCCGCCGGGTTCGAACCGCGCCGCCGCAACATGCGCTACGAACGCCTGGCCGGGAACTGACAGCAAGGCCCGGTCGATGACGCACGCGCCATCCACCCGCTCGGCCGCCGCATCGCCCAGATCGCCCGCCGTGGTCCGCCTGGTCAGCGCGCGCTGGGTCTATCCGATCGAGCAGCCGCCCATCGCCGAGGGCACCGTCGCGCTGGACGCCGGCGACGTCATCGTCGACGTCGGCCGCCGGGCGGACCTCGTCGCGCGTTTCTCGGCTGCGCCCGAGGAACGCGCCCAGGGCCTGCTGATGCCAGGTCTCGTCAACGCGCACACGCACCTGGAACTGTCGGCGCTGGCCGGCCTGGGAACCGGCGGTCAGGGGCTGGTGGCCTGGACGGGCACCGTCGTCGACGCGCGCGCCGCCCTGACCCGCGACGCCATTCAAGCCGCCGCGCACGCCGCCGCGCAGGCGGCCGTCGCCCTAGGCACCGCCGCCGTCGGCGACGTCGGCAACAGCCTGGATGCGGTGCCTGCCATCGCCGCCGCCGGTCTGCGCGGCATGGTATTTCACGAGCTGCTCGGCTCGCGCGAGGCGCGCACCGGTGACGCCCTCGCCGACGCCGCCCGCGAGCTGGGCGCTCTCACCGCCGCCCGCGGCGGCTGGCCGACCGGCCTCGGTTACGTACCGGCACCGCACGCGCCGTACTCGGCCAGCGCCGAGCTGCTGCGACGGATCTTCAGCACCGCCGCTCGCGCCGGCCTCCCCACCTCCATTCACGTCGCCGAAGATCCCGACGAGCTGGCCCTGCTGCGAGACGGCTCCGGCCGCTGGCCGGCCGTGCTGACCGCCCTGGGCGTCTCGCCCGCCTCGCGCACGCCGGGCCTGACTCCGGTCGCGTACCTGGCCTCGCTGGGCGCCTTCGACACGCCGGCCCCGCCGCTGCTGGTGCACATGGTTCACGTCAGCGACGACGATCGGCAGCGGGCACGCGCCGCGGGCGCCACCGCCGTGCTGTGCCCGCGCTCGAACCTGCACATCGGCGGCGTGGTCGCCGACGTGCCCGCCTTGCTGCGCGAAGGGGTGGCCCTGGCCCTGGGCACCGACAGCCTGGCCTCGACCGCCGACCTGTCGCTGTGGGCCGAGATGACGGCGCTGCACGAACGCTTTCCCTCGCTGCCCGCCACGCTGTGGCTGGATGCCGCCACCCGCGGCGGCGCCGAGGCGCTGCGCCTGCCCGCCTGCGGGGCGCTGGCCGCCGGAAAGCGCCCGGGCCTCCTCGACGTGATGATCGACGACGCGCAGGCGCCGCTGGCCTCGCTGGTCCGCAATCCGAATCCGTCCGTCCGCTGGGTGGCGCGCGCATGACCGCCGTGGCCGGCCCCCAGAACCAGCGCCCCGAACCTCCGGCGACCGTGCTGCGCCAGGCGGTGACCTTCGGGCGCATGATCAAGTTCAGCCACACCATCTTTGCGCTCCCCTTCGCGCTGGCCTCGGCGGCCATCGCCGCCCGCGGGCATGGCCTGCCCTGGCCGCGCCTGGTCGCCATCATCCTGGCCATGGCCGGCGCCCGAACGGCGGCCATGGGTTTCAACCGCATCGTCGATCGCGACATCGACGCCCGCAACCCGCGCACCGCCGCCCGCGAGCTGCCCGCCGGCCACGTCTCGCTGCGCGCCGCCTGGGCGCTGACACTGATCAGCGCCTCCGTCTTCGCCGCCGCCGCCGGCTATCTGGGCCCGCTGTGCCTGGCGCTGTCCCCCGTCGCGCTGGCGCTGCTTTTTGGCTATTCCTTCACCAAACGCTTTACGTTTCTCTGCCATCTGTTCTTGGGCCTGGCCATCGCCGCCGGCCCCGCCGGCGCCTGGATCGCCGTGCGCGGCACCTTCGCCTTGGCGCCCGCCCTGCTGATGCTGGCGGTGGCCTCCTGGATCGGGGGGTTCGACATCCTGTACGCGATCTCAGACGCCGACTTCGATCGTTCGGCCGGGCTGCATTCCATCCCGGCCCGTTTCGGGATCAAATGGTCGCTGGCCGTCTCGGCAATTCTTCATCTGATCACCGCCGCCGCTCTGCTGGCGCTGGCCTCGGCCGGTGACCTGGGCCTTCCTTACCTGATCGGCGTCGGTATCGTGCTGGCGCTGCTGATCTGGGAACACGCCATCGTCCGGCCGAATGATCTGTCGCGCCTCAATGTCGCCTTCTTCAGCCTGAACGGCTACGTGTCGGTGGTCTTCCTGGTTGCGACGCTCATCGATGTCGTCCTGCGCGCAGCTCCCTGATTTTGACCTGACGCCCCACACCCGGGTCAAGTTTGCGGCCCGGCTGGCCGTTCCTAATGGACGTGATGAAGTTCTTGCGCGCACCCCTATCGATCTTTGTTGCCGGAAGCCTTCTCGCGTCGATCGCGCACGCCGAAAGTCCGCCGGCGCCGGCGCCCCCCGCTGACAAGCAAGCCGAACCGGCCATTGCCACGCCCGGCGCCGAGGGCGACTACCTGCGCGCCGTGCACCATCAGGTTCACCGCCGCTGGGCCGATAATTTCCTGCGCCTGGCGGCAGAGACCTTGCCGGCCACCAACCCTGTGAATGATCTCACCCGCGTCGCCGAGGCCGAGCTGATCATCGGCGCCAACGGACAGCTGGTGGCGACGAAGATGACCAAACCGTCCGGGTACGCCGGCTTCGATGACGCCGTCGCCGACGTGCTTCGCGACAGCGCGCCCTTCGCCGTGCCGCCCGTCGATCTGCTGTCCGATGACGACGCGGTTCACGTCCGCTGGACGTTCGCCCGCGACCAGCGGCGCTGCTCGGGGCTGGCCATCGAACGCTTCGAGGATCCCCTGGAGATCGCCGCGGTCAAGCTGCTGCGCAAGAAACGTCAGGGCGAACTGCTTCGCCGGGCCGCGGTCGCCACCGCCGCTGGCATGCCCGTGGAGACCGTCATGGGCGCCATCACCAAGGCCTGGATGCCGGCCAGCTTCAACGCGGCCGCCAACACTGTCACCCCCGGCGTCAGCCTGCGCGTGGCGCGCCTGCTGGCCGAGATGGGCGATCCCGCCGCCGTGAAATCGCTGCAGGCGGCCGTCACCCAACCGGCGACCGCGCAAGGCGCCGGCGAAGCCCTGTCGGCCGCGAAGGTTCCCGTCTGCCCGCTGGTGAAGAAGTCCTTCGACGGCCCGAACCTGACGGAACAGCACCAGGCCGCCCTGGTCCTGAAGAGCGCCGGCGAAGTCGACTGCGCCCCCGGCCTGATCCGCCTTTTACAAAACAACAAGGCGCGCCCTGACGCGCGCGCGGCCGCCGCCATCGCCCTGGGACCGATCGTCGATGACTCCGCCCACAAGGCTCTGGCCACCGCCGCCAAGGAAGACGCCTCTGCCGCCGTCCGCGGCGCCGCCATGCTGGCCGGGATCCGCCCCGGCGCCGGACGCGGCAAAGTGGTGGCCATGGTGCCCTTCCTGCGCGATCCAGCGCCCGACATTCGCGCCGCCGCGGCCGGCGGCGTCGTGCGCGCCGGCGGCGACACCGACCTCGCCGATCTCTACGTGCTGTTCAAGGACAGCGATCCCCGCGCCGCCGAATCGGTGGCGCGCGAGCTTGACCGTGTGCGCACCGAAGAGGCAACGAAATTTTTGGCCCGCCTGCTCAAACGCCCCTTCCCCTCGGTGCAGACCCTGGCCGCGCAGATGCTGATCAAACGCCGGGCCGTCAGCTCCTTCTCGGCGTTGAAGCCGATGCTGGATTCCGCCACCGACCCCACCCTGCGCCAGATTGCCCTGGTCGCCGCCGACGCGCCGACGCTGGCCGCAGCCGATCCAAAGCTGGGTCTCGCCGTCTATCGTGCGTATTTGGCCCGCGGCGAACGCGACCTGGCCGGCAACTGGTGGTTGTCTCACGCCGCCGCCTTGCCTCCGTCCGATCAGACGGACGCATTGCTTGACTGGATCGACACGCGCACGGCGGGGGCCGCCATGGCGCGCGGCGGAAATGTTGCCGCGTCCGGCGGCGACCACGCAAAATGAAGCCACCGAAAACGGTGCCGCAGGGCAACCGGATTCATGGAAGCGTACGTCCTCGTGCTAACTTGGGGCGCTTGTCGCCTTTCGCTTTTTTGCTCTCCCGAGCCTGGCCGTGGTGAACGCCGAGCCCACGCCGCCGCACGGCGATCAGCCGCTCCGCCAAGGCGTCTGGATCTTCGAACTGGCCTTCGTCACCGCGATTCTGGTCGAGAGCCTGCTTCCTTTGCGCGTCTTCCACCTGCGCATGGATCCCGCGGACGTGGTCATCCTGGGCTGCATCGTCGTGTCGGGTTTCGCCGTCATCCGCAGCACGCACGCGCTGCTGTGGGCGTGGCTTCTGCGAAGGGGCGGCGTCTGGCTGGCCAGACTTCCCGGCGTGCTGGGCGTTGCGGCCATCGCCGCAGGTGGCATGTGGCACGGCCCTCAACACTATTCACTCTGGTCAGCGCTGGTCCTGGGCATCTCCTTCGTGGCTGGACTCTCTTGGTTCGCCGGCCCCGATCGGTCGCTCCCGCGGCGCATCGCGGGAGGGGTGGTCTCCGCGGCGCTGTTTGTGTTCGTCGTACTGCTGGTCGACCTGAACCTCCTCTCGCTGTTTCCCAGGCACGTCTCGGCGCTGGGGAACATCGTCGCCGGCGCCTGGTTGGCCGGCACGCTGGCCATCGCACCACCGCTGCCGCCGCGGATGGCCAGAACGACTCTGTCGATGGGCGGTCTGGTCGCGGCGCTGTGCCTGGTGCTGGCGCCGCTCACCTCGTCGCGCGCCGCCGGTTATCTGCGCCGGCAATCAGAGCTGGGGGCGCTGATGGCCCCAGTGGCCTGGACGCACGATCTAAGTCCCAGCACCTACCTGACCTGGAGCAACGATTCGTGTCCAGCGGTGCCGCCCGCGCCGGTGATGATCGCCGGGCAACCGAACGACTTCAACGTTCTGCTGATCAGCATCGATACCCTGCGCCGCGATCTCTATCTTCGCCCCGGCGAGGCGATGGACGCCGCGTATCCTAACCTGGCCTCCGTGGCCAGGGACGGCTGCCACTATCAGAACGTGCGCTCCGTGGGCGCGGCCACTCACCTTGTCATGCCGGCTCTCTACAACGGCACGCTGGCCTGGACCAGCCTCGAGCGACCGCTGCTGGCGGCGCTGGCCGATCGGGGTCATCTGCGCGCACGCTCCTTCGGCGGACTCCGGCAGATCGCCGACTACACCGGCGTCCCGGGAGGCGGCGGTGATCTCATGAATGAACCGATCACCACCCGCATGATCGCCGAGCTGGCTCAGGCCACGACCGAAGGCCGCCCCTGGATGATGATCGCCCACTATCTGGATCTGCACCTGCCCCGCAAGGCCGAGCTGCTGTCGCAATTCAGCGGCGATCTGCGGCCAGTCTATGCGCGCAAGCTGGCCGGCGTGGATGCCGAGCTGGGCCGGCTTTTCGCCGCCATCAAGGCGCGTGGCGAATGGGATCGCACGGCCGTCGTCATCACCGCCGATCACGGCGAGGAGCTGAACGAGCGGGGCTATTCCGAGCACGCCTTCCATCTTTACGAAACGGTCCTGGACGTTCCCCTCATCGTGCGCCTCCCCGGCCAGCGCTGCCTTGATCCGCAGACGCCGGCCACGTTGCTGGACGTGATACCGATGTTGGCCGGCGCGATGGGGTTGGAGGCGCAGTCGCCGGCGCTGCAGGGTCACTGGCCCCCGGCTCAGAACGGACCCTTTCACGCCTTCTCGACGGTGGGCGGACCATTCATCGCCATCATCGACGGGACCCAGAAGATCATCGTCGACGCCCGTTACGACGACACCGAGATCTACGACCTGGCCAACGACCCACACGAGCGGCGCGACCTGGGCGGCGAACTGACGCCGGCCATCGCCGCGCGTCTCGCCCAGATCCCCATCCCGTGGAACCCGCTGGTTCCGCTGGCCCAGCGTTATCAATATGCCAACGGCGGCGAATACGACGTCTGCCCAGGCAAGGTCGTGGCGTATCCTCAGCGCCAGGCCACCGTGCAGCGCCCGGCCCTCTCGCCGGCCCAAGCCGCCCACGCCCTGCACCTGAACTAGCGCACCGCCGTCGCCGCCCGCCGAGGTTTGTTCCCGGCAACCGAGACGCGCGTGTTATCAAGCGACCGATGCTGCCCTGGAAGGTCGTCGATCGCGCTCCCACGCCGCAAGGCGCGCTGGAACTTCGCCAGCGCGGCGAAGCGGATTTCCTGATGACCGTCGGTGGCCGCGTCTTGATGACCAGCGTGGCCCACCAGTCCGAGGATGCCCTGGCCCGGCTGACCTGCGAGGCGCTGGCGCCGATCAAGAAACCGCGCGTGCTGGTGGGCGGCCTGGGGATGGCGCTGACGCTGCGGGCGGCGCTGGATCGGCTGCCGTCGGGCGCGCAGGTGACGGTCGTCGATCTCAACGCGCGCGTGGTGGCGTGGTGTCGCGGGCCGCTGGCGGCGCTCACCGAGCACGCCATCGATGACCGCCGCGTGCAGGTTACGGTGGCCAACGTGGCCAAGGTGATCGCCCAGGCCCGCCCACGCTCGTACCACGCCATCATGCTGGACCTGTACGAGGGCCCGCCCAAACAGGACGGGCGAAGGGTCGATCCGCTGTACGGACCGGCGGCGATCGAGAACGTCCTGATGGCCCTGGAACCGGGCGGCGTTTTTGCGGTCTGGTCCGAGGACGAAAGCCCGCCGTTTTACGCGCGCCTGGCCGCCGCCGGCTTCGTCGTCGCCCGACATCGCACGGGCAAAGG
>JAXDMH010000091.1:0-3662 GCA_034666225.1 Myxococcales bacterium | reverse complement strand
CGAACAGACCGAAGCCAAAGGCGTGCTCCACGGCCACCAGCAGGAGCACCAGGCCCAGCACGGGCGTGGCGAGAACCTGAATCACCGCGGTGCCGTAGAGCGCCCAGACGAACAGCGGCAGCCGCATCCAGGTCAGGCCAGGCGCCCGCAGCGTGTGCGTGGTGACGATGAAGTTGATGCCCGAGAAGATGGACGAGAGGCCGACGATGAAGAGGCCCAGAAGAATCGGCGCGACCTTCGTCGGCGAGGTGGTGCTGTACGGCGCGTAGAACGTCCAGCCGGTGTCGGTGCCACCGTTGATCATGCCCCACAGCGCCAGCGCCGCCCCCGACCAGTAAAGGTACAGCGACAGCAAGTTCAGCTTGGGGAAGGCGACGTCCTTGGCGCCCAGCATCAGCGGCAGACAGAAGTTGCCGAAGACGCCCGGGATGGCCGGGATCATGAACATGAAGATCATGACCACGCCGTGCAGCGTGAACATGCGGTTGTAGGTGTTGGCGCCCATGATCGTGGGATCGGGCGTCAGGTGCTCGATACGCAGGGCCATGGCGAAGATGCCGCCCAGCAGGAAGGCCAGCAGCACGGAGACCAGGTACATAATCCCGATCCGCTTGTGGTCGACCGTCGTCAACCACGACCAAACGCCCCGATCGGCGTTCAGGTAGTTGACGGCGGGGTAGACCGGCTCAGCGTCGTTGGACTGGCTCATAAACGGCTTCCTTGGAGGGGACGTTCTCGAGGTTGGTGGTGCGCAACGATTTGATGAACTCAACCAGCGCAGCCGCCTCGGGCGCCGCCAGCCGGCCTTTATAGGTCGGCATGACCGGTTTGAAGCCCTTCACCACCTTGGCGCGGGGATCGATCATGGAATCGGTCAGATAACCTTCGTCGGCGATCACCTGTTCGCCGCTCTCCAGCGTCTCGCGACGTTTGTAGAGATCCAGCCAGGTGGGGCCGATGTGCGGCTGTCCGTCGAGGGAGTGGCACTTCAGGCAGCCTTGCGCGCCGGCGATGCGCCGGCCGTACTCGACCAGGCTGCCGCGGAAGCTGCCGCCGTCGTCGCCACCGGTGTCAACCCGATCGGCCAGGCCTTGCTTCTGCTCGGTCATCCAGGTGTCAAAGTCGGGGCCGGTCATCACGACGATCTCGCCCCACATCTGCGAGTGCCAGGTGCCACAGTATTCGGCGCACAGCACCTGGTAACGCCCGGGCTTGGTGGCCTCGAACCAGGTCTCTGTGTACCGGCCGGGCAGCACGTCCTGCTTGATGCGGAAGTCGGGAACGAAGAACGAATGGATGACGTCGCGGCTGGTCATCAACAGACGCACGGGACGATTGACCGGGACGTGCAACGTGCCGATGGCGTTGGGGCCGTCGGGATAGGCGAACTTCCACATCCACTTTTTCCCCATCACGTACACGTCCATCGTGTTTTGCGGGGGACTGACGTACCAGATGTAATCCTTGTAGCCCTGCACGAACCACAGGAAGAAGAAGGCCAGCGGCACGCCGATGATGGCGATCTCGAATCGGACGCTGGGGATCACCCGCGGCGTTGACTGCCCGGGGCGGCGCTCGCGGTATTTGAAGAAGAATCCGAAGGCCATCAGACCCACGGCCACCGAAACGATCATCGTCACGATGATGACGAAGTAGTGCAGGTAATCGACCGGCTTGGCGAAGGTGGAGGCCTGGACCGGCAGGAAGAGCAAGCGGCGCATCAGATCGTTCATGCCGCCCTCCGTTTTCTCATCGCGATCTCCTTGCGCCACAGCACCGTGAGAAGGCCGGCCAGCGCGAAGAACACCAATCCGGCGCCGATGCGCATGAACCCCATGACGAACGGGGCGTAACGTCGGTTGATCGGGTCATAACGAAAACAGGACAGCAGCACCTTGTCGAAGGAGGTGCCGACCCGTCCCCCGCCCGCCTCGACCATGGCCAGCTTGAAATCGCGGGGCAGGAAATCGACGCCATACAGATAGCGCGAGACGCGCCCTTCCGGCGTCAGCACGAAGGCCACCGCGGAGTGAGCGAACTGCTTGCTGGTCTCGTCGTACTTGAAACGAAAGCCGATGGCGCGGGCCATGGCCTGGCTGGCGGCGGCGCTGCCCATCAGAAACGACCAGTCCTTGGGGGCCAGCCCGGGGCCGACCGAATTCAAGATCCGGCGCTGCTGCTCGGCGGCGGCCTTGGGATCCTCGTTCGGGTCGATGCTGATCGACACCGCGGTGAAATCCTTGCCCAGCGTCATGCCGGAGCCCTTCATCGACTTGACCAGACCGTCCAGCACCAGGCTGCACAACATCGGGCAGCGGTGATAGCCCAGCGTCACCAGCAGCGGCTTGCCCTGGTAGAGAAAATTGTCGAAGGCTGTCGGATGTCCGGTGGTGTCGGTGAACGACAGTCCGGCCGGCACGCGATCGCCCAGATGCTCGACGACGTCGATGTCCTGCAAGGCGGCGAGCGGCTGTTCGCTGCCCTGAGGAAAGACCACCTGACTGCTCTTGTCGGCGGCCGATGCTGGACGCGCGCTGGCGCCGACCACAATCAAGAGCGCAATGATCCCGCGCTTCATCCCGCGCTTCATCCGACGCTCCCGACGCTCCCGACGCTTCATCGGGCGCCGCCCGTCGGTGCGGGGATCGGTGCCGGCGCCTGGGGTGCCGCCGGAACGGCGCCGCTGGCCAGCAGTTCGAGGGCCTTGTCGATCGGGATGTGGGCGACGCCGCGTTTCCGATCGACCCAGCCATAGCTGTTCAGCGCCTCGCTGCGTTCCGCGCGCCACTTGTCCAGGCGATCGTCGATCTGGAACGGCACCTGATCGACGATGCCGATCTCCTGCTTGCCGATCTCGCTGGGGACGCGCTTTTCGCCGTGCTGTTCGCGCAGCTTGGTCTTTTCGCTGTCGAGGATCTGAACCGCCCACAGGGTGCACAGGGCGAACGCCACCAATGAGACAACGCCCACGATGATCACCTTGCTGAAATCGATCTGATCTTCATTCTGTTGGGCGGTGGACCCGCCAGAATGGGCATCGTGGTCGGTCGAGGTTGGTTTGCCGCTCATGGTTGCTTGTACCGAAGTGAATCGGACAGGTACGGATCCCGTACCGGAACGGTGAAGTGACCGCGCAGGCGCCAGAGGACGAATGCCACCGCCAGCAGGCCCATCCCGATGAACGCCGTCACGCTGGTCCAGTGCAGGGAGAACCCTTCCGGGTGCAGCGTCGGCATCACCAGCCAGTACAGATCCAGGTAGTGCACCAGCAGGATCCAGACGCCCACCGCGGCCAGGCGGCGCCGGTCGCGCTTCAGCGAGCGGGACAGCAGCGCGCCGAACGGCAGGAAGAAATGACCGACGATGAGGAACACGCCCACCCAGGCCCATTCAGCCTTGAAGCGGACCATATAGAACGGCACCTCTTCGGGCAGGTTGGCGATCCAGATCAGCAAGAGCTGGGAAAAGCCGATGTAGGCCCAGAAGCAGGTGAACGCCAGCATCAGCTTGCCGATGTTGTGCGTGTGCTCGACGCTGAGCAGGTCGCCGAAGGGATCTTTGCCCCGGGCCAGGTCGGAGACTACGGCCAGCAGGGCCAGCACGCTGACGAAGCTGCCAGCAAAGTAGTAGACGCCGAAGATGGTGGAGAACCACAGCGGGTT
>JAXDMH010000090.1:0-7291 GCA_034666225.1 Myxococcales bacterium | reverse complement strand
ACACGGTTCCCAAGCAGATGCCGCCGGTGTCGGTGACCTGGGAGGGGATGCCGGCGGCAACTGCCGACGGGCCGGTTCGTCTGTCGGTCGCATACAACAGCTTGAACCTCACCGGCACGGCCGCCGGTACGTCGTACGTCTTCGGGCGGGCGATCCCTGGCTATCCTTCCGGCACGATGCTCACGTTCCATTGGGATCGGACCTCTCTTACCAGCGGTGACGGGCAGTCGATGGTGGGACCGGACGGCGTTTCGTTCCTGACAGGGCTGTTCACCGTGCAGGTTCCGTCAGCGGGTCCGGTTGCCGATGGTGGCGTCGCGCCCGCTGTTGCCACCGACTATCGATTTCCGCTGTCGTTCAGCAATCGCACGGCGCCCGCGGAGGCCATCAAGCCATTCATCTCGCTGACGGTCGATGGCAGCGACGCCGATTTCCGGGTGGTCATTGACGAGAACGATCGGTCCAGTGTCTACGTCGCCCCGCCACAGCTGGGATCGCGCTGGCCGGCCGGTGCAACCATCGACGTCGCGGTCCGCGCCGGACTGCCCGACGTTTTTGGCGTGACCTTGGCGGTGGGAGCGACGGCCACCTACGTCACGTCGGGCGCGCGCCAGGACGGCGGCGTCGACGGCGGGCCCGACGGTGTCGTTGAGGGTGGCGCCGACGAGGTCGGCGACGGTGGCACCGACGACAGCACCGACGACAGCACCGACGACAGCGGCGGCGACGTGCCCGCCGATCTCAACTGAACCGGCGCTGAAACACCGCGCCGACGGTGGTTCGCACGGTCGCCTTCACGTCATCGAGCGCGATCGATCGTCCAAGGACGCTGGACATCGATCCCATCACCGTTGCTTCCAGGCCGCAGGGGTTGATGGCGGCAAAGCGCGCCAGGTTGGTGGCGACGTTCAAGGCGAAGCCGTGCAACGTGACCCAGCGTTTGACGGCGACGCCGATGGAGGCCAGCTTGCGCTCGCCGCTCCAGACGCCGGTCCACCCCGGTTTGCGGGTGCCCTCGATGCCGTATTCGGCGACGGCTTGAATCAGGCTCTCTTCGATGTTGCGCAGGTAAAGGTGCAGGTCGCGCTCTTCCTGGCGCAAAAGAAAGATCGGGTAACCGACCAGCTGGCCGGGGCCGTGGTAGGTGACGTCGCCGCCCCGTTCGATCTCGAAGATGGGCATGTCGCCGGGGGCCACCAGGTTCTCGCGGTGCGTGCCACGACCCAGGGTCAGGACGTCGGGGTGCTCGACCAGGATCAGCGTATCGGGAATTTCCTCGCGCTGGCGGGCGCCGACCAGCTCGCGCTGCATGGCCCAGACTTCGCCGTAGTCTCGCTGTCCCAGATCCAAAAGCCTTGCGTCGACCATCTTTGCGTCGCGAAGCATACGCCGTTGATTGTGCCGCCGCTCGCGCGACGAGCGCCGCCGCATGCGCGTCAGCGGTTCTGGATGTGGATCGCCTCGCCCAGCGCGGCCTTGGCCGCTTCCATCAACGCTTCGGGCATGGTGGGGTGGGCGTGAATGGTCAGGCTGATGTCGTCGGCGACGGCGCCCATCTCGATGGCCAGGGCCGCCTCGGCGATCATGTCGGAGGCGCCGTTGCCGACCACGTGGATGCCCAGCACCTCTTTCGATTCGGCGTCGATCACCACCTTCACGAAGCCGTCGCTGTCGGCGTTGGCCAGGGCGCGCCCCAGGGCGGCGAAGGGGAACTTGCCGATCTTGACCTTGTGGCCGCGTTTCTCCGCTTCCTCGGCGGTGATGCCGGCCGACGCGATCTCGGGGTCGGTGAAGATCACCGCGGGGATCGTCCGCACGTCCATCTCCGCCTTGTGTCCGGCGATCACCTCGGCCACCACCTCGGCTTCGTGCGACGCCTTGTGGGCCAGCATGGGCTGGCCGACCAGATCGCCGATGGCGTAGATGCCGGGAACGTTGGTGCGCAGCCGCTTGTCGACGGGGACAAAGCCGCGTTCGATCTTCACGCCCACCTCTTCCAGCCCCAACCCCTCCGAGTTCGGGCGGCGACCGACGGCCACCAGCACCTTGTCAGCCTCGATCACCACGTCCTTGCCGGCGACGTCGACGGTGACGGCGGCGTGGGTGCCGGCGTCGGTCCAGGATTTGGCCTTGGCGCCGGTCAGCACCTCGACGCCCATCTTCTTCAACTTGCGCGACACCAGCTGCGAAAGCTCGGGGTCGGTGCCCGACAGGATGCCCGGCAGGGCTTCCACGACCGTCACCTTGGCGCCCAGCTTGGCGTAAAGCGTTCCGATCTCCAGGCCGATGTAGCCGCCGCCGATCACCACCAGCCGGCCGGGTACGGTGGCGAAGTCCAGAGCGCCCGTTGAATCGACGATGCGCTGGCCGTCGAACTTGAATCCGGGGATCTCGACCGGCCGCGACCCGGTGGCCAGCACGATGTTGTCCGCCTGGATCAGGATCTTGCCGGTGGCGTCGGTCAGCTCGACAGTGTTGCGCGCGGTCAGGCGTGCCGTGCCGGTCCGGTAGTCGCAGCCGTTGGCTTTCAGCAGCTGTTTCACGCCGCCGGTCAGCTTGCCGACCACCTCGCCCTTCCACTGCTGCAGCTTGCCCATGTCGACGCGGACGTTGTCGGCCAGGATCCCGATGTCGCCGCCGTGGCGAATCTTGTCGTAGAACTTCGACGCGTTGATCAGCGCCTTGGAGGGGATGCAGCCGACGTTCAAACAGATGCCGCCCGCCTTGTCGCGCTCGACGACCATCGCCTTTTTCTTCAGCTGGCCCAGGCGAATCCCCGCGACGTAACCGCCCGGGCCCGCTCCGATCACCAACGCTTCGACGCGAATCATGTTCTCGGCCATGGAGATTTTTTACCCCTCGGTCTTGCGCAAACGCAGAAGGTCCGCCAGCTGATCTTCCAGCGCCTGGGTGGGCTGGGCGAAGACGTCGGCGATAAGGCTCTCCGGCGGCGGCGGCCCGACGTTCTCCTCGGCGGCGATGGCCTCTTGCAGCTCGCGTTCGATGCTGGCGCGCAGAGCGGCGTCGGCTTTGTCGTCCAGGATCTTCTCGGAACCCAGCCAGGTGCGCAGCCGAGCCAGGGGATCCTTGGCGGTCCAGGTCGCCATGGAAGCTTCGTCACGATAGCGCGATGGATCGTCCGACGTGCTGTGGGCGCCCATGCGGCAGGTGACGGCCTCGATCAGCGTGGGCCCGCCGCCCTGGCGCGCTTTGTCGACGGCTTCCTTGGTGGCGGCGTAGACGGCCAGCGCGTCGTTGCCGTCGACGCGCACCCCCGGCATGCCGTAAGCAAGGCCCTTGACGGCGAACGACGCCGACGCCGTCTGCTGCGACGCGGGCGTGGAGATGGCCCACTGGTTGTTCTCGCACAGGAACACCACTGGCGTGTGATAGACGGCGGCAAAGTTGAGGCCGGCGTGAAAATCCTCGGCGCTGGTCGCCCCTTCACCCAGGTAGGCGAGGACGACGATCTTCTTGCCCCGCATCTTCGCCGCCCAGGCGATGCCGGTGGCGTGCGGCAGCTGCGTGGCCACGCACGACGACGGCGTCAGAAAATTCAGCGCGCGCGGCGCCGACACGTGCCCCGGCATCTGCCGCCCACTCGAGATGTCGTTGGCGTTGCCGTACAGCTGGGCGATGAAGCTGCGCAGGGCCAGCCCGCGGTAAAGCGCGGCGCCGTACTCGCGGTGGGCGGGGACCACGAAATCCTCCGCCGCCATGGCCGCCACCGCGCCGATGATCGACGCCTCCTGGCCGCGCGCCTCGGCGTAAAACCCGATGCGCCCCTGACGCTGCAGGTTCACCAGCCGCTCATCGATGATGCGGATGCGCAGCATCCCTTGATAGAGCTTGATCAGCTGTTCGGGCTGCAGGGCCGGGATGCTGGCCCGATCGACGACGACGCCCTCGGGCGACAGGATGGTCCACAGTTCGACGGCGCGGCGGTGGTCGGCGTCGGACCAGACCTCGACCATCTCCGATTCGACGTCGCCCATGCCGGCGCGGATCTTGGACGCGGGGACCACCGGCACGGGCGGCGGCGTTCCGACCCGCGTGCTGGGAGGCGGTGGTGGCGTGGGCTTAGAGGCGGCCAAGGCTAGACCGACTCCAGGTACAAGAGCGCGGGCGTCTCCAGCGACGCCTTCACCTCGGCCAGGAACTGCGCCGCTTCGTAACCGTCGACCACGCGATGATCGACGGAGATGGACAGGTTCATCAGATCGCGCGCCACGATCTCGCCGTCGCGCACGGCCGGGCGCTTGGACATCTTGGCCGGAGCCAGGATCGCCACCTCGGGGAAATTAATGATGGGCGTGGCCAGCACGCCGCCCAGCGCGCCCAGGCTGCTGATGGTGAAGGTCGATCCGGTCAGCTGCTCGCGAGACATCTTTCCGGTGCGCGTGGCCTCGGCCAGGCGGTCGATCTCCTGAGCCAGGTCGACCAGGGACCGGCGATCAGCGTCGCGCAAGACCGGGACGATCAGCCCGGCTTCCGTCGCTGTGGCCAGACCGATGTGATAGCTGCGGCGCTGGACGATCTCGCCGGCCGCTTCGTCCAGCGTGGCGTTCAGTTGCGGAAACTTCTGCAGGGCGGCCACCGTCGCCTTGATGATGAAGGGCAGAAAAGACAGCTTCACGCCGCGCTCGGCCAGCCGTTCATTGGCCCGCTGGCGCAGCAGCACCAGATCGGTGCAGTCGACCTCTTCGACGTAGGTGAAATGCGCGGCGGTGTGCTTCGAATGCACCAGGTGCTCGGCGATCTTGCGCCGCACGCCGCGGAAGGGAACCCGCACGTCGCCTGCTTGTCGGACGACTGGCGTCGATGGAGCCGGGGTCGCGGGCGTCGCGGCTCGCGCGCTGGCGACGCCGAGAGATGGTGGTGCCTGGTGCTCGCGCACGTCTTCGGCGGTGACGCGGCCATTCGGCCCGCTGCCCGCCACCTGCCGGATGTCGACGCCGATGTCGCGCGCCAGCTTTCGCGTCGCTGGCGTGGCCAGGACGGTCCGGCCCGGTGTGCCGTTGCTGCCGTCGGCGCTGGATGCAACATTGCTGGCTGTCGCTGCGGCTGCCGCCATCGCTTTCGGCGCTGGGGCCGGTGCGATCTGGTTGGCGGCGGCTTTGGGAGCCGGGCGCGACGCCGCGGTCCCCGCTTCGTCGGCGATCTCGATGGTGATCAAGACCTTGCCGACCGGGCACAGCTGCCCTTCGCTGAACATCCGCTTGCCGACGTGGCCGGCGCGCGGCGCCGGGATCTCCACCGTCGCCTTGTCGGTCATGATCTCGACCATCGGCTGATCTTCGCGCAGCGGATCGCCTTCCTTGACCAGCCAGCGCACGACCTCGCCTTCGACGACGCCTTCACCGATGTCAGGGAGCCTGAACTCGTAGGTCATGCAGCGCGCTCTCGCTTTTGCTTTCGGCGGGGCCGGGCCCGCGTCACCTAAAAATTCACCACCCGCTCGACGGCGTCCAGGATGCGGTTCGCGTCGGGCAGGTACTCGTGCTCCAGCGTATAGGGGAACGGGGTGTCGAAGCCAGTGACGCGCAAGATGGGCGCCTCCAGGTGCAAGATGGCTCGCTCTTGAATGCTGGCGGCCAGCTCGGCGCCGAAACCGCAGGTGCGCGGCGCCTCGTGCGCGACCACCACCCGCCCGGTCTTGTGCACCGACTTCAGGATCGCCTCGATGTCGAACGGCAGCAGCGTGCGCAGATCGATCACCTCCAGGTCGAAGCCGCGCGCCTCGCCCTGCTCGGCCGCTTCCATGACGGTGTGGACCATGGCGCCCCAGGCCAGCACCGTGACCTGGCGTCCTTCCCGCACCACCTTGGCCTCGCCGAGCGGGATGGTGTATTCGCCCTCGGGGACGTTGCCCTTGGCGGCGCGGTAAACGCGCTTGGGCTCCATGAAGATCACCGGGTCCTCGCCGCGGATGCAGGTGGCCAGCAGGCCCTTGGCGTCGATGGGATTCGACGGGCAGACCACCTTTAACCCCGGCACATGAATGAACAGCGCCTCGGGCGATTGTGAATGGTAGTGCCCGCCCTTGATGCCGCCGCCCACCGGCGTGCGAATGACCACCGGCGCCGGATATTCGCCGCCCGAGCGATAGCGCATCTTGGCCAGCTCGCTGACGATCTGATCGTAGGCGGGGTAGATGAAGTCGGCGAATTGAATCTCGGGCACCGGCCGCATGCCATAGAGGGCCATACCGATCGCGGTCCCGATGATCCCCGATTCAGCCAGCGGCGTGTCGATGCAGCGGTCCGGGCCGAATTCTTCCTGCAGGCCGGTGGTGGCGCGAAAGACGCCGCCGAACCGCCCCACGTCTTCGCCCAGGACAATCACGCGCGGATCGCGCCGCATCTCCAGCCGGAGAGCGTCGTTCACGGCCTGAATGATGTTCATCTCGGGCATCGCGGTGACTCGGCTTACGCCACCCGGCGCCGGAAATCAAGTCGCACTGTAACGCTGGCCGACGGCGAATTGACCGCGAATCTGGCTTATCGAAATCCCGACGAAACACGACTGCGCAAGGATGTCACCAGAGCAGGGGTCACGTGGAAGGACCCGCACATCACCTCAGATAGGAGTGAGACTAATGTTGAAGAAGCTTTCCATCTCCGCATTCGTGCTGTCGCTGGCAGTGGCGCCCTTCGTCGGTTGCTCCAGCAGCAGCAGCTCGACCGACGCGAAGGCGGACGTGGGCGGAACAGGCGGCAAGACGACGGCCGACGGCGGCAGCGGTGGAACCGCGGGCTCCGACGCCGCCACCGAGATGGCAGAAGGCGACGCCGAAGACGCGCCCGCCGACATGGCAGCCGAGACAGGCGGCGAGACGGCGACGGAGACGGCCACCGAAACAGCGACGGAGACGGCCACCGAGACGGCGACCGAAACGGCGACCGAAACCTCTACCGAGGTCAGCGCCGAGACCGGAGAAACCGGCGGCTAAGCCGTTGATCGGCGGCACTCCGGCCCTCACCCCGACCCTCTCCCACTGCGTGGGAGAGGGAGAAAGATCATGTTGGGCGGCACCAGCGGAGAGGGAGAAGATCGTGTTGAGGAAGGTCTCCGTAGGAGAGGAGAAGATCGTGTTGGGGGAGATCTCGTGGGAGAGGCAGAAGATCGTCTTGGGGAGGGTCTCGTAGGAGACGCAGAAGATCGTCTGAGGGAGGTCTTGTAGGAAGGCAGAAGATCGTCTTGGGGGAGGTCTCGTAGGAGAGGCAGAAGATCGTCTTGAGGGAGGTCTCGTGGGAGAGGCAGAAGATCGTCTTGGGGGAGGTCTCGTAGA
>JAXDMH010000089.1:0-3481 GCA_034666225.1 Myxococcales bacterium | reverse complement strand
GGAGACGGTGAGGCGCCTCGGGCAATGCGCGGCTGATCTCTACAAGCTGGGGCTGCCCCCGGCGTCTTTGCAGGGATACTTCTCGGCCATCGACGGCCTGCTCCCCGAGATGGAGACGGCACCGCTGTCGACCACGCTGGAGTCGCGCCAGCGTCTGCGTGGACTGAAAGTCCTGCTGCAAGGGCAACCCGGCGCCGACGTCGCGGCCACCATGCTGGCCGAGATGGGGGACATCGGCGATCGCCTGGTGCACCGGCTGGTGGAGCTGGCCGACGGGAAGGATCTGGCGCCCATGGCCGGATACCTGCGTGAAATCGCCTTCCTGGCGCGCACGTCAGGGACCATCCGCTCTGCCATCGGGGCCATTCGCCGCATCGTCGGTGCCCTGAAACGATACTCGCGACTGGACGAAGCGCCCCTGGAACGCGTCGATGTTCACGCCGGCATTGAAGATACGCTGGTCATCCTTCAGCATCAGTTGAAGTCCGGCGAGAACGGGATTAATGTGAAGCGGTCATACGGAAAAATTCCTCATATATCTGCATATGTAGGTGAGTTGAACCAAGTGTGGACCAATCTCATCCACAATGCGGTTCAGGCCATGGGGGATACGGGGGAGCTGGTCATTGAGACGACGGTCGAGGATGGGGAAGTGCAAGTGGCAATACAGGATTCCGGGCCGGGGATTCCGACAGATGTGGCATCACGAATCTTCGAGCCTTTCTTCACGACCAAAGGCAAAGGCGAGGGAACAGGCCTGGGCCTGGCCATCGCCTCGCGCATCGTCGAAAAGCACGGCGGAACCATCCGGGTGACCAGTGGGCCGGGAAGAACGCGCTTCGAAGTGCGTCTCCCTATTGACGGTCCTCTGACAACGCCAGCGCCCGTCATGTACTCGCTGACAACGCCACCGCTTGGGCTTCTTCCATTACAAAAGATAAACAGCGGGGAGAAGGTTTGACCCCAGGCTCGGTCCTGCGCGAGCACATCCTGTGCGTCGACGACGAGGAGGGGATCCTGGCGGCGTTGCGCCAGCAATTGTCCGCCCGTTTTGGCGGCGAGTGCGACATCGCCGTGGCCAAGAACGCGCGCGAGGCGCTGGAGCTGATCGACGATCTGCAACATGACGGCGAGCAGGTGGCCGTGGTGATCGCCGATCAGATCATGCCCGGGATGAAGGGCGTCGAGCTTCTGGAAGAGGTTCATCGCCGCAGCCCCAAGACCGTGAAGATCCTGCTGACCGGTCAGGCGGGCCTGGACGCGGTCGTCTACGCCATCAACCGGGCCGGTCTTGATCAGTACATTCCCAAACCGTGGGATGAACCGGATCTGCGGCTGACCATCCAGAATCTCCTGTCGAAGTTTCGCCTGGAGCGCGAACGGCAGGAGCTGTTGCTTGAGCTGCAAAGCAAGAACGCCGAGCTGGCCAACCTGAACGAATCGCTGGAAGAGAAGGTGGCGGCGCGAACCCGCGAGCTGGAGGCGGTGAACAGCCGCCTGTCCGAGCTGGCCATCACCGACGGCCTCACCGGCATCTACAACCACCGGCACTTCCGCGAGCGACTGTCGCTGGAGATGGAGCGCAGCAACCGCACCGGTCTGCCGCTGTCGGTGCTGATGATCGACGTCGACCATTTCAAGGTCTACAACGACCGCCACGGACACCTGGCCGGTGACAACGCCCTGCGAGGCGTGTCCAAGATTCTGCAGCACGGCCGGCGCGCCAACGACGTGGTGGCCCGTTACGGCGGCGAGGAGTTCGGGATCATTCTGCTGGACGTCGGCAAGGGGGCGGCCCGCGAGGTCGCTGAACGCATCTGCGCCCACGTCGCCGAGTTCCCCTTCGAATACGGCGTCAGCCAGCCGGCGGGACGCCTGACCATCTCTGTGGGCGTGGCCGCCTTCCCCGACGACGGCGCCGACCCAGCGGTGGTGCTGGCGGCCGCTGATCGCGCCCTGTTCGCCGCCAAGAACGGCGGGCGGAACACCGTGCGCATCGCTTAATAGCGGAATAATCTCCCGGCATGAAGATCGCTGTCCTGGGAGGCGGAGCGTGGGGATCGGTGCTGGCTTCATTGCTGGCGGACGCGCGCCACGACGTCGCCTTGTGGGAGATGGATCAAGCGGCGGCCGCCGCGCTGCAAGCTGACCGACGGGGACCCCGCAGCTTGCCCGGCCATCTGCTGCCGGCCAGCATCGCCGTGACCGACGACGTGACCACCGCCGTGCGCGGGCGGGCGCTGCTGGTGCTGGCGGTGCCGTCCGAGACCATCGGTGCCGCGCTGGCGGCGGCGCGCTCCGCGCTGGGCGACGGCGTGATCATCGCCTGCGCGTCAAAGGGCCTGGAACCAAGCACGCTGCAGACCATGGATCGCGTGATCGAGGAGGCGATCCCGGGCTCTCCCGTGGTGCTGCTGTCGGGGCCGACCTTCGCCCAGGAGATCGCCCGCGGTTTGCCGGCGGCGGCCGTGGCGGCTTCGCGCGACGCCCGCGCCGCCGAGACCGTGCAAGGCTGCTTTGCCAGCGAACGGTTTCGCATCTACACCAGCGACGACGTGGTGGGCGTCGCCGTCGGGGGCGCGCTGAAGAACGTCATCGCCATCGCGGTGGGCGCCTGCGACGGGTTTGGCTTTGGCAACAACGCGCGCGCCGCGCTGATCACGCGCGGTCTGGCCGAGATGGGGCGGCTGGCGTCGCGCCTGGGGGCCGATCCCATGACGCTGGCCGGACTGGCGGGCCTCGGCGATCTGGTCCTCACCTGCACCGGCGAACTGTCACGCAACCGCCAGGTCGGTCTGGCGCTGGCGCGCGGCGAAGCGCTGCCGGCGATCCTGGCCCAACTGGGACACATCGCCGAAGGGATCGGGACGGCTCGGACTGCGCGCTCGCTGGCCGATCGCCTGAACGTCGACATGCCTATCACGCGATTGACGGCGGCCGTCCTTCACGACGGCAAGTCGGCCCGCGACGGCGTCACGGAGCTGCTTTCGCGGGCGCCCAAAGCAGAGTGATCTGTCAGCGGTGGTGAAGGTTCGACACTCCGCGATCGGATAACCCGCTGTTTTCCAGCGGCGGCGGGGTGGATCACCCTTTGCAACCACCTGGCGGCATGCGGAATAGAGCGTTGTGGGTGATCCTTTCGGCGGCGGGGCTGGGATGTGGCCGCACGCAGAGCGATCTGGGCGGCATACCGGCGGACAAGGCGCCGATGGAGATCGCGCAGGCCGTCTGCGCCAAGGCGTACGACTGCTGCACGCCGATGCAGCTGATGGGAAACGATCTGGCGGGAACCGACGAACCGAGCTGCGAGCAAAAAACGAAGGACGAGTACACCAAGAACCTGGCGGCTGTCCTGGCGTCGCAGGATCGGTTTCGCAGCGTCTATGACGGGACCAAGCTGGAGGCCTGCCTGTCATACATTCGCGCCAGCTCCTGTCAGACGCTGGGAACGACGAATCATCTGTCCGGCATCGCGGGCTGC
>JAXDMH010000088.1:0-9832 GCA_034666225.1 Myxococcales bacterium | reverse complement strand
CCTCCGAGCCTTCCTGGCTAGCTGGAACACGAACCCGACCCCGTTCGTCTGGACGAAGACAGCGCACACAATCGTGCGCGACCACCGCAAGATGCTTGCCCGTATCTCGCGGGAGGCGCACTAGTGCCGCACAAAGTTCAGCACGATCTCGAGGAGGATGAGGAAGACGACGGAGACCTCCAGCCAGACCAGGCGTTTGTCGCGAGCGATGTCGGTGACCAGCTCCAGGGCGTCTTGAACGCTGCGCAGCTTCAGCTCCAGCGCCTGATGGCGATCGACCAGATCGAACTCCGCGCGCAGCTGGGTGTAGATGACCTCGGCGCCCGGGTCGTCCCAGGCGGCGTCGGGCTTGTCGAAGAGGTGCAACACGGACAGCACCTCGCTGCGCGTGCCGATGGCGGCGCCGATGAATCGGTGCAGCTTGCGCGTGAACACCGGCATGGTGCCCACCTTTTCCAGGCGTTCCACCAGGCGATCGGTCTCCGTGAACATCTGGTCGACGATGCGCTCGTAATATTCCATGGCGGCGCTCTGGGCGATGGACAGGGCGACCACGCCCGCCCGTTCAAAGGTCATGGTGTCCAGCACCAGCACGCCGTTTTCCAGATCGGGTCGCGCGCCCGGCACCTCACGGACGGAGAATTCCTCGGTCAAGACCTGGGCGTCGCTGAGCTTGGGCAGCGCCCGCCGCAAGCGCAGAAGCTCGGCCTCGCGCCCGGCTTGCCCGACGTTGTCGAACACCACCGTCCCGGACGCGAACAGGTACACGGTGCCGCCGGCGGCGGCGGGAAACCACAGGTGGTGGTACACGCGGCGGGCTTCCGGGTAACGCGCCGACAGCTCCTTGAGCGAGAAATTCTCGACGAAGGCGACCGCGTGAAACGTGTGGGACTGTTCGGCCACGACCCGTCGATTCTAGACCGAGGACGGCTATGGATCCGCTAGGGGCCGGCGACGTTCGAGCGCAGGATGCGCGAGATGGTGATGTGCACCCGCCCCTCGAGGTGGCGGTAAAGGCTTCTCACGTCGGCGGTGTTGAACCCGTGATGGTTGGCCAGCTGGGACTTGGCCTCGCTGAACAGTTGATTGCGAATGGCCACCAACCAGCGCGCGATGGTGGCCCGGTGCACGCCATACATGACGGCGATGCGATCGATGTTCAGTTGATCCACAAAGTGCAGGCGCAACAGCGTCCGCTCGCGGGCCCCCAGACGATGAAAGCCGGCCTCCAGGGCTTTTTGAAAATCGTTCTGGTAGATGCCGTCCAGGGGCGCATCGCCAATCGCCTCGATGCCGACCTCGACCGGAAATTCGCTGGCGACCACCAGATGGTCGGACCGACGCAGGTTCAGCGCCGTCCGCAACGCCGCCACTCGCAGCCATTCCAGCAGTGATCCAGCACACGAAAACTTCAGGAGGCGCGGTTCGCTGCCGGTCAGCAACTTGAGCCGCAGCTCCTGGGCCACGTCGTCCACGAACGACTGACTTCGATCGATGCGGCGGGCGACGGCGCAGGCCTGGGCCAGAAATTCTTTGTCAAAACGCTGCAGCGCCGCCGGCAGCCCGGCCACAACTGCGGTGACCAGAAACAGCTCGTCCCCAAATCGCGCCAATCGGTCGTCGTCGACCTGCAAGTCCGCGACCCGCGCCGCATAGGCGTCCTTGGTCAGGGGGACGTCGGGCCAGCGGTTGTGGCCGCGGTCAAACGCCTGGTCCAGCAAACTGCGATTCGCGGTCACTCGGCCGTTGACTATAGTACGTTCCCCATTGGAACGCGGAATTCCCGGGGTACCAGCGTGGAATGCTTGAGCGAAGACGATGTCGTGCGGTTCGTGACCGGGGGCTTGTCCCAGACGGCCATCTCGCCGATCGATCTACATATCGACACCTGCCGGCCGTGCCGTCTCCTGGTCTCGGTGTTTGCGTCGCAGACCGGCGACCGTCCGCGTTCGCACGAATCGTTGTGCGCGTTTGCCGTCGGTGACGAGCTGGCCGGCCGGTACACGGTCAAATCGCTGCTGGGCGTGGGCGGGATGGGCGAGGTCTATGAAGTGCACGACGCCGTGCTGGGCGAGACCGTCGCCCTCAAGACCATCGCCGTCGGCTCGTCGCTGAACGCCGACGGCGTGGCCCGTTTCAAGGCCGAGGCGCAGATGGCCCGCCGGGTGACCCACCCCAACGTCTGCCGGGTTTTTGACGTGGGATTTCACACCAGCGCCCGCCACGGGGCCGCGCGCGACCAGTCGCCCGGCATTCCCTTTTTGACCATGGAGCTGCTGCGCGGCGAGACGCTGCGGTCGCGGCTGAAACGCATGGGCGCCATGACGATGGTCGACGCCGTCCTGATGATCGTCCAGATCGCCGAAGGTCTGGCCGCCGCCCACGAGGCCGGGGTCACCCACGGCGATCTCAAGAGCGAAAACGTCATGCTGATCACCGATACCAAGCTGGGAACACGCGCCGTCCTCACCGATTTCGGTCTGGCGCGCCAGGTGGATGGACGATCGCTGCGCCTGTTCGACGAGGATCCCACCGTGGCCGGAACCATGGGCTACATGGCGCCCGAACAGTTTCGCGGCCAACCGGCCAGCCCTGAGTGCGACGTCTACGCGCTGGGTGTGGTGTTCTTCGAACTGCTGGCCGGCCGCCTTCCTTACGACATCAGGGCGCTGCTGACCGGCCAGGTGCCGTCACAGTGGGTGCCGCCGCCGCCCCCGTCGCTGCGGCTGCTGGGCACGTCCATTCCCGCGTCGTGGGACGCCATCGTGGCCACCTGCCTGGCGGTGAACCCGCAGCGGCGGTTCAACAGCGCGCGCGCTTTTATTGATGCACTCAGGGCGGCGTTGCCGCAGGGCAAACGCCGGCGGCGCCGTTACGTGCTGGCGGGCGGGGCGCTGCTGGGGGCCAGTTTGATCGTGACCCTCACGCTGTCGCGCGCCGGGACGCCACGGCCAGCGGAGGTCGTGGCCACCGGTCAATCGACCGCAGGGATTGTCAGCGGGCCGCCGCCGACACCGACAACGACGACGACGACGCAATCGCAATCGCAATCGCAATCGCTGCCAGCGTCGCTGAAGGTCGCCGAGCTGAGCAAGGCGCCATCCGACAAATCAGCGGCGGTCGCTGCGCCGAAGCGACGCGTCCCTCGCCGTCAACCGCCTGCCGCCACCCAAGGCTCGGGCGCGGCATCACCTGCCACCGCGCTGCCCACCACTCCCGGGAAAGACGACGTCGTCGATCCCTTCGCGGTGCACTAGCGCATGTCGCTCGCCACTCGGATGGTGAGTGCGCGGAATTTTGCCCTGGCGACGCTGCTCATTTTGATTTCGTCGGCGGCGCAGGCGGCCGACCAGGCCCCGCACCAGGGGACGCCGACCGAGACACCGGGCGGCGCCGAGCCGGAAGCGCGGCGCCTGGCCGCCGAGGGCATGCGCCTGTTCACCGTCGGTGATTACCAGGAAGCGATCCGTGCCTTCAAGGCTTCGTACCTGCGCGTGCCGGTGCCCGGGCTGCTGTACAACATGGCCCAGGCGCATCGGTTGCTGGGTCACTGTCCGGAGGCGACGGTGCTTTATCGACAGCTGGCGGCCAACGGCTCGGCCGGCACGTTGCGCGGACTGGCCCAGGATCGTCTGACCGAGATGGGCGAGTGTCCCGCGGCGCCCGCGGTGCCGTCCTTCCCGGCGGCGGCGTCGCCGTCGCAGCGACAGCCACCGGGAACAGCGCCGCGTCCGCCCGAATCGATGCTGTCCGCCGTGCCGCCGGAGCCAGCGCCGTCGCCGTCGCATTCCCATCTGGGACGGCGGATAGCCGTGGTCGGTACCGGCGTCTGCGCCGGCGCGCTGGCGATTGCCAGCGTCTGGTTCGGACGGCAAGCCAGGAGCGATCAGGATCGCGTCTCGCACCTCTTTGACACCGGCGGGATGTGGAGCCCGGCCTTCGGCGCCGCCGATCAGGACGGCCGCCGCCACGAACAGTACGCGTATCTGTCGGCGGCGGGCAGCCTGGTCCTGGGCGGCGTCGCCGCCTGGCTTGGTCTTCGCCGATGGCGCGAATAAGGCGGGCGTCTGACTGATCCGTGCGGAATCGGCGGCGCGCTGCCGGTTGATTTACGCCGCTGAAACATTTCTCTGAGCAGCGGGAACGACACGGTGAGGGCGCCACTGCCCCTGCCAACCGGTCTTCCGCTCGGGAGGTGCTTCATGTCTCGATGGATCTCGGTCGTTGTCTGCGCTTCCGCCATTTGTTGTGTCAACACCGGACAGCAGATTCCCCCCGGAGGCACAGCGTCGATAGGAGCGTCGGGCGATCCCGGCAACAGCGTCGGCGGCGTGGGCGCCAGCGGATCGAACAACACCGTCGATCCCACGATGGTCGGGGGCGGGACCAACACACCGACCACCATCGATCCGGGCAACGGCGGCGGCGGCGCGATCGGATCAACCCAGCCCGCCACCATGCCCGGCACCATGAACGACCCGTCGACCTTGCCGCCGGCCCAGGTCACCGGCGACGCCATTCCGGCGGACATCTACGCCATCCTGCAAGCGCGCTGCTCCGCCTGCCACACCTATGGCCAGGGCGATCTGGCCGGCTGGGGATCGGCGCTGGATCTATCGCGCATGGTCGACGCCGAGATCGTGGTGCCCGGCAATCCGAACGCGTCGCGCCTCATCGATCGGGTGGTGGTGCGCGGCGATATGCCCCCGCGCGGTGACCGTGTCCCGGCGGGCGAAGTGGACAAGTTGCGCGCCTGGATCATGGGCCTGCGCCGCCCCATTCTTGAACCGCGCACCGACGAAGACATCCTGGACGAGATCTCCGCCGACGTCCTCAAGCTGCGCTCGCTGTCGTCGGACTTTCGCTACTTCAGCCTGGCGCACTTCATCGACATGGGGCGCCCGGAAAAAGAGGTGACGGTGGCCAAGAACCTCCTCGCCTACGTGATCAACTCGCTGTCGCGGCGCGGGACGATCATCCCGATGATCCCCATCGATTCGCGCAGCTCGGTCTTTCGCGTGCGCCTGTCGGATCTGGGCTGGAGCGCCGCCACCTGGGATCAGCTGACCGGCTTTTACCCGTACTGCATGGCCTCCGATCTGGCCGGCCATCAGTCGCTGTACGCGCAGCTGGGCACCGAGGCGCCGTTCGTGCGCGGCGACTGGTTCTGGGACACCGGCTCGCGCGCGCCGCTTTACGACATCCTGGTCGATCTGCCCGCCACGTTGAACGATCTGGCCCGCCGCCTGGGCATCAACATCGCCAACGACATCAATCATCCGGGCAAGGCCGAACCGGACAATCTGGTGCGCTTCGCCGTCCAGCGCTCGGGCGTGTCGCTGCACAACCGCATGGCAGAGCGGCACCTGGGCACCGCCGGCCAGTACCTGTGGATCAGCTATGACTTCAAGACCGACACCGGCCGGCAGAACATCTTTGCCAACCCGCTGGGGCCGCGGATCGTCGACCAGCAGCGGTTCGTCCACACGTTCGACAACGACGCGGGCGAGGTGATCTTCTCGCTGCCCAACGGCCTGCAGGGATACATGCTGGTCAACGCCGCTGGCAACAAGCTGGCGGTCGCCGACACCGCCATCGTGCGCGACATTCGCCGCCCCAACGCGGTCGTCGAAAACGGGATCTCCTGCTTTGGCTGCCACGGCAACGGCGGGATGATCCGCCCGCGCCGCACCGACGAGATGCGCACGTTCATCAGCGGCAACGTCTCCAGCTTTCAGGTGCGCGAGTTCCAGGAGATCACCGCTTTGTACCCGCCGGTGTTCATGCCCGACGTGTTCGTCGCCGACAGCGCCCGCTATCGCGGCATCGCCGATTCACTGGACGGCGGCGGTCCACCGCGCAGCGCCTTCGAGTACTCCGAGCTGGTGGCCCTGGCCGGCGAATATGAATCGAACCTGGGCTTCCGCGGCGCTGCCGCCGAGTTCAACCAGGATCCCAACGTCTTCATCGCCAGCGTCACCGCCAACGATCCGCAGAACCGGACGTTCCCGCGCACCACGGCGGATCCCCTGGTCTCACGCGTGGACATGGTCTGCGCCTGGCGCGACCTGGCGCAGAAGATCGAAGCGAAACGCTTCTGCAACAAGACGTTCAACGCCGCCGCGGTCCGGGGGCTGTGCCCATGAAAACGCGAGAGATGAACGCGCGAGGAACAGTCTTTGTCGCGGGGGTCTTCCTGGTCGCCGGCTGCGTCGGTCATCTGGAGTTCGATCCGCACGTCGATGCCGGCACGGCCTCGCCGATCACCAACAACGGCAGCGGCAACAACACCGGCAGCAGCGGCTCCGGCGGTTGGGCTGGCGGCTACGGAAGCGGCGGCGCCGCGAGCCAGGCGCCGGCGGGCAGCGGCGGGAACGCCGGAGGCGGAGGCGGATCAGCGACGGGCGGCGCTTCCGGCAACACCGCGCCCTGGCCCGACGGCGGCGGGGCCGACAGCATGCCGGCGACGGGCTACGACAGCGGCGCCGTGGCGACCGACGGCGGGACCAGCGCCAGCGGCTGCCCGGCCGGCGTCAACGTCCTCACCGACATCTTCGCCGCCAAGTGCGGCGGCTGCCACGGGGCGGCGTCACCGACGAAGAACCTGGACCTGGTGTCGGCGGGGCTGGGCGCCCGGATGGTCAACAAGACCTCGACCTGCAAGAGCCAGCCGCTGATCGCCGGGACGCTGACCGGCACCCAGCCGAGCGGGCTGCTTTTTCAGAAACTGGCCGGCGCCGTCACCGGCTGCGGTGTGCAGATGCCGGCGGGCGCCACGCCTCTTTCATCGGCCGAGATCGCCTGTGTCAACGACTGGGCGGTGGCGGCCATTCACAAGGTCACGGGGATGTGATGGTCATGAAAACGAACACGCGATTGGTGCGGCTGTTGCTCATGTCGATGCTGATGCTGACGGTGAGCGGGATGGTCCTGGGCGCCGGCGCTCTCACGTCGACGGCGCGGGCGGCGGCGGAGGCTGATCCGGCGCAGCGGGTGGCCATCGACTCCTTCCGGGGGCCGCAGGGCGCGATGTTGCAGGACGCGGTGGAAAGCGCCCTTCTCCGTCGTTACTACCTGATCCCCGACGCGCAGGTGACGGCGGCGGCGCGACGATCGGGCGTACGCCTGCGCAGCGACGAAGACTTCGCCGAGGTGGGTCGATCGTTGAACGTGGCCGCGTTCGTCACCGCCACGGTCAGACGCAACAAGAACTGGCGCATCGAGATGGTGGTGCGCAACGGCGAGACCGGTGAGGCGGTGGCTCATTACGACGTCACCGATCGCCGCCTGGAAGGTCTGGCGGCCACGCTGGCCCGCGCCACGCCCCGCCGTTTGCAGGTGCTGCTGGCCACGCGCGGCGCCGCCGACGCCGGCGACCCGACCGCGGCCGCGTCGGACGCCCAGGTTCAGGTCAGGGTCCGCCCGCCGGCGCTGCCAAAGGCCCGGCAGCAAAACGACGACACCGACGATGCCGCCGCCGAGCGAGGGAACAGGGCCGGCAAGAGACCGACGCCGATGCCGGCGCCGACAGCGAAGAAGGAAAAACAGCCGGCACAGGCACAGGCGCAGGCACAGCCAGCCGACGACGAAGACGACGAGGACCAGACCAGCGACGAGAAACCGGGCGACGTCCGCGGCGATGTCCTTCCCCGCCCGTATCTGGAGCTGGGGGTGGGTGGCCGCGTCTTCAGCCGCTCGATGACCTTCAGCGAAAACATCAGCCAGATCCCGGCCTATCGCCTGGATCGGGCCACCGCCATCACCATCGACATGGCCTTTCACCCGTTCGCGCTGGTCGAATCGACGCGTGACGATTGGATCGCCGGCATTGGCATCACCGGGAACGTCACCTACGCCATGGGCATCACCACGGAGATGGCCGGCGCCGACGGGCGGGCCCGCACGGAGGTGCACGGTTACGAGCTGGGCCTTCGCTATCGGGCACCGCTGGGGATCGTCGACCTCATCCCGCGCGCCGCCTACCTGGCGGAAACCTTCGCCGCCAACGTCGGCAGCGTGGCCCCCGACGTCGACTATCGCGTGCTGCGCGCCGGCCTGGGCATTTCACTGGCGCTGTCGCGGCAGGCCTTCATGCGGGCCAGCGGCGATTACCTGGACGTGCTGTCGGCGGGGCGACTGAACGACGCCGATCGGTTTCCGCGCGCGGTCACTCGCGGCGTCGACGTCAGCCTGGGCGCCGGATACGCCTTCGCCGACAACGTCGAGGCCTGGGTGGCGGTGGCCCTGCGCCGTTACGGCTATGACATGAAATCGCAGCAAGGCGACAGGTTGATCGCGGGCGGCGCCCTTGATGAATACATGTCCATGACCATGGGGCTCACGTACCGACCGAGCACCACGTCGGCCAAAGGAAGGAACTGATCATGGGCAGCACAATGCGATCGCAGCCGTTCATCCCCGCGCCGCCGTTGTCGTCGTCGAGCGAAGCCGAAGACCACACCGCGCTGACCAAGTCGGAGGAGCACGACGCCGTCACCAACCAGCACACGCCCTGGGAGCCGTCGCGCGCGCCCGAGCCCGGTTCGTGGGGCGGGGCTCCGGATCTGGGCCGCCTGGAAGAGCGCTATGAGCTGTACGAAGAGATCGCGCGCGGCGGGATGGCCACCGTGCACCTGGGCCGATCGGTCGAGCCGGGCGTTCCACGCGTGGTCGCCATCAAGCTGCTGCATTCGCAGCTGGCCTGGAACCCCAGCTTCGTGGCCATGTTTCTGGACGAGGGGCGATTGGCGGCGCGCGTGCACCACCCCAACGTCGTGGCGCCCCTGGATTTCGTGGTGCGGGAGGGCCAGGGCGAGCTGTGCCTGGTCATGGAGTACGTGCACGGCGAGACGCTGTCGCAGCTGCAGCGTCGGGCCATCGCCGCCGGGTCCACCACCTCGCCGGCCATCGCCGCGGGGATCATGATCGGGGTCTTGCGCGGGCTGCACGCCGCGCACGAGGCCACCACCGACGACGGCACGCCCCTGCAGATCGTCCATCGCGACATCTCGCCTCAGAACGTCATGGTGGGCACCGACGGTGTGGCCCGGGTTCTGGATTTCGGCGTGGCCCGCGCCAAGATGCAGGACCTGCCCACGGGCGAGCGCGAGCGCGGCGGCAAGCCGGCGTATCTGGCGCCCGAACAGATCCGTTTCCAGAAGATCGATCGGCGGGCTGATCTGTTTTCGGCGGGCGTGATCCTGTGGGAGCTGCTGGCTGGCCGTCGACTGTTTCGTCACAGCGATCCGCGCATGGTCTGGGTGAACATCCTGTCGGGCGACATCCAGCCGCCCAGTCGGTTCAATCCCGCCGTGTCGCCCGCGCTGGACCTGGTCGTGCTGCAGGCCCTGGAACGCGATCGGGCGCGCCGCCATCCGACGGCGCGCGCCTTCGCGCAGGCGATCAGCGACGCGATCGATCCGGCCGGCGCCACCGAGATCGGTCACTGGGTGAAGAGCGTCTGCGGCACCATGCTGACCCGACGCGCCGAGCGCGTCGCCGAGATCATGGGCCGCACGCGGCAAAAAGCGGCGGTGGCGACCGGCGCGCGCCGGTGGTCGGGCGCCGCCACGGGTCTGGCCTCGCGTCTGGCAGGGCGTCTGGCCTCGCTGCTGTCGCTGCGGGGGCGCGGCACCACGCCGGGGCTGCTGCTGGCGGCGCTGGCGGGCATGGCCCTCTCGTCGGGATCCAGCCGGGCGCTCTTGCGGAGAACGCCGTCCGCCGCGTCCGGCGTTCAAGAGGCGCCGCATCAGGCGCCGCAGATCGTCCCCAATCCCTCGCCGTCGATCGTGCCGTTGTCGCAGCCGGCGCAGACGCAGGCGCAACCGCAGCA
>JAXDMH010000087.1:0-15076 GCA_034666225.1 Myxococcales bacterium | reverse complement strand
CGGCTTGTTCAGCAGCACGTGCGCCTCCGCGACCAGGTCGCGCCCGACGCCGTCGACGGTGACCGACAATGGCAGCAGCGCTTCGTCGATGCCGCGCCGCCGGTCATCGAACGGACGTTGCTGACTGTCCAGGACCCGCCCGTCGGCGATCAGCGCCGCGACCGCCGTCTTCGAACAGCCCAGGTTCCGCGCCAGCAGCGCATCCAGCCGGATCATCGACGTTGTCTACCAAAGCATGGTCGCGCCTGTCATGCCCCGGTGCTAGCGTGACCGGCGCGCATGGCCGACTTGCACGTGGCGCTGGTCGCGCCCGAGATCCACTGGAACACGGGCAACGCCGGTCGCACTTGCCTGGCGGTCGGCGCGCAGTTGCACCTGGTACGTCCGCTCGGGTTTTCGCTTGATGACCGCCAGGTGCGGCGGGCTGGCCTGGATTACTGGCCGCGCGTGCAACCGGTGGTATGGCCCGACTGGGAGAGGTTCGAAAAGGCTCTCCCAGAAATCGGTGTGCCCTGGTTTTTCGGACCGCGGGCCCAGCATCGGTTTCAAGAGGTGGCCTACCCGAAACCGTGCGTGCTCATCTTCGGCTGCGAAAGCGTGGGCCTGCCCGACCAGATCCTGCAGCGCCATGCCGCCCAGACCGTGGAGATCCCCATGGTCGATCCCCAGCTACGTTCGCTCAATCTGTCGACCTGCGTGGCCGTGGTTGCCTACGAAGTCCGGCGGCAGTGGTCGGGCGCCGGCGGTCTCAGCGGGCCAGCAGCGCCCTGGCGATGATCAACTTCTGGATCTCGCTGGTCCCTTCATAGATTCGCAGCGCCCGCACCTCGCGATAAAGACGCTCGACGACCACGCCGTGCACCACGCCCTGCCCCCCGTGCAATTGCACGGCGCGGTCGACGATCTGCTGTGCGGCCTCGGTGGCGAACAGCTTTGCCATCGATGATTGCGCCGATTGCGCCGATTGCCACGACGGCGCGGCCAGATCGTCGGCGCCGCCACGATCGCGCGACCAAGCCGCGCGGTAGACCAGCAAGCGGGCGGCGTCCAGCGCGGTGGCCATCTCGGCCAGGGCCATCTGCACGGAGTCGCGTTCGGCCAGCGCCTTGCCGAACGTCTGTCTCCGTTGGACGAAGGCCGTCGCTTCGTCCAGCGCTCGCCGGGCCAGGCCGCAGGCCGCCGCGCCCACCGTGGGCCGCAACAGACCCAGCGTGGACAGCGCCAGCCGCATGCCGTCGCCCTCGTTGCCCAGTCGCGCCGATTCGTCGACGGTGACGGCATCAAGGCGCAACGTCCCCACGGGATGGGCCACCGCCAGGGCCACGGGCGAGACCGACAACCCCGGCGCGTCGGCCGGCACCAGGAACGCGGACAGCGGCCGGCGCTCGCCTTCGCCGCCGGTGCGGGCGAACACCACGTACACCGAGGCGATCCCGGCATTGGAGATCAGGCACTTCTCGCCGTCCAGGCGATAGCGGCCGCCATCCCGCCGGGCCGTGGTGACCAGCGCGCCCAGGTCCGAACCCGCCCCTGCCTCGGTCAGCGCGAACGCGCCGACGGCGGTTCCATCGGTCAGCTCGGGCAGCCACCGCCGGCGAGCATAGGCATCGCCGCCGCCGGCAATGCAAAACGCCGCCAGGGCCTGCACGCCGGCCAGCGCATCGACCAGCGCCGACGTGCGCGCCAGCTCCTCACGCAGGACGACCAACGGGAGCGTGGGCGGCACCGCCGCCGCGCTCCCATCGCCCTTCGTTCCTCCCGCTGGAAGGCAGGCGGCCAGCAAACCGGCCTCGCCCAGCGCCCGCACAATTCGTCGTCCCTCGCCGTCGTTGACGGCGGCCGCGCTGATTTCGACGCCGTCATGCGCGTCGGCGAAGGCGCGCACCCGCGCGCGCAAGGCCTGGTGCGCGGCTGACGTGAACGGTTCCATCGCGGCACTGTAGCGCAGGGGCGCGCCTGCGAGCGCGCGTCGCGCGCGTCTCGCGTGGCTATTGGTTACCGGCCGCCAGGCGGGCGACCTCGTGCGCGCTGAGAGCGCCGTGGTAGACGCGCAGGTCGTCGATGCTGCCCCGGAAAAACCGATCGGTGCAGCCGCCGTTGGCGCCGATGGCCCAGCTGCCGCCGACCACCAACGCGCCGACGGTGTCGACGGTGACGCCGACCTGGTTGCCGTTTCGATAGAGTCGCCAGGCCGCACCGTCGTAAATGCCAGCCAGGTGCACCCAGGTCCCGACGTCATCGCTGGGGACGGGGAACGTGGCTTTATGCGCGCCTGCGCCCGACGCCGAGTAGATGACGTATGCATTGGCGTCCAGCTGCAACCCGGTCTCGGTGCCCGCCGGCCCGTGCAGAACGATGCTCCGCGTTGCGCTGCGGCTGCTCAGATTCACCCAGGCCGACAGCGTGATGACGCCGGAGAAATTCAAGGCTGACGGGTTCCCGATCACCGCGCACTGCAAGCCGTTAAAGCTGAGGCTGTGCGGGTTGGAAAACGCCAACCCTGGCGCCCCACCCACCGGCAGCGGTGTGCGCACGCCCTTGGCGTAGATCGCGTTGGCCGACGAATCAGCGAAGGGGGTGTTGGGCGCGCTCTCATCGAGTTTCCAGTACCCGACCAGGTTGGGGATGGGCGGTTCGGTGACGGCGTTGCGCGGGCCCAGGGGGCCGGACCCGCCGCCTGCCAGCGCGGCGACCTCAGCGTCAGTCAGAGTGCGGTCATAGATCCGAATGTCGTCCAGCGCCCCGGCCAGGAAGTCGGTGCGCCCGCGCGAGCTGGCCAACCAACCTTCGCGCACGCTCCCCTGTTGCGGCACGGCGGTACCCTGGGCCATCAGCGCACCGTCGAGGAAAAGGCGGTTCACCTTGCCGTCGTAACTGTACGCCAGGTGGTGCCAGCTCCCTGTCTCTGGCGCGGTGACGCTGACCAGGACGGGGCCGCCCCATCCGGCCGCCACCACAAGTCCGTTGCGGGCGCTCAAGTTGACCGCCGCGCCGACGCCGTCGGTGAGGCTGATGAAATCCTGGGTCAGCGTGGCGCTGGCATCCAGGTTGAACCACAGGGTGATGGTGCGCGGCGCTCGGTTGTCGGGGACGCCCTGCACGCCCAGCGTCGCAAAGGCGTTCACGCCGCCAAATTGCAAGGCGCTGTGATTGCCCGTCCCCAGCGGGGCGGGAAGGTTGGCCGTCAACCACTTCGCGCCTTCCAGGGCCCAGCCAGGACCGGCCAGCGCGGTTTCGTCTTCAAAACGTGAACCCTGTTTTTCGTCGAGGGCCCAGTGCGCCACCAACCCATCGCCCAGCGTGTTGGCGCTGCTCGATCCGCCCGCGCCGCCGCTGCCACTGTTGCCACCGCTGCCGATCGGATTGGGATCGCGGGTGGCGTCCATCTTGTTGCCAACGTCGGGACCGTTCGAAACGAAAGGAGCGCCCCCATCGGCTATCGGCAAGGTCAGATCGACGCAACCGACTGACGCCGCAAAAAAGGCAAACCCGATCGCCGCCGCCACCGACGGCAGGCGCCGGTAATGACCAAACCGCTCTTCCACCCCCTCGACATCGTGTGTTCGGTGCTCGCACTTGAGCGCCTGGCGCGGCCGTCGGTCAGCGTCCTTCGAACTTGGGCGGCCGGCGACGCGCCACGGCTTGGTAGGCCTCGCGAAAGTCGCGCGATTGCAGGCAGATCTGCTGGGCCTGCGCCTCGGCCTCGATGGCGGTGGCCAGGTCCATGTGAGCCTCGCGGTTCAGCATCTCCTTGGTCATGCCGTGGGCCAAGCCCGGTCCGGCGGCCAGCTGGGTGGCCAGGGCCTCGGCTGCCCGGAGCAACCGTTCTTCGGGCACCACGCGGTTGCAAAGACCGATCTTGTCAGCGGTGTATGCGTCGATGATGTCGCCGGTCAAAAGCAGTTCGGCGGCGCGGCCGGCGCCGATGATGCGTGGCAAGAGCCACGACGCGCCCATGTCGGCGCCCGACAGGCCCAGGCGCGGAAAGACGAAACCGAAACGGGCGCGCTCTGACGCCAGGCGAATGTCCGCGGCCAGGGCCAGCACCGCGCCGGCGCCGATGGCTGCGCCGTTGACCGCCGCGATGATGGGCGTACGCAGCTGCCGCATGGCCAGGACTGTTTGACCGGTCAGACGCGTGAAGCGCAGCAGGTCGGCGGCCGGCATGCGGGTCAGCTGCGCCACGACGTCAGCGATGTCGCCGCCAGAACAGAACCCCTTCCCGGCGCCGGTGATGACCACGGCGCGCACCTCGGGCAGATCTTGCAGCGCGCGGAAGGTCTCGTGCAGCTCGCGGTAGACGTCGAACGTGAGAGCGTTGAGGCGGGTGGGTCGGTTCAAGGTCAGAACCGCCACGCCACCCGGGCGCTGGTGAAAGAGAAACGTCTTGGGTGGCATCAGGGGGGCAGTACAGCCAATGCCTGGATTTCCACCAGCGCGCCTTCGTCGACCAGGCCGTTGACTGCCACCACGCTCATGGCCGGAAAATATTTTCCCAGCCGCCGGCGCCATTCCGCGCCGATGGCGGCTCGCGAAGCTTTGTATTGCGCCATGTCGACGACGAAGACGGTCATCGCGATGATGTCTTGCGGCGATCCTCCGGCGGCGTTCACCACGGCCAGCACATTATCGACAGCCGCCGCGAATTGATCGGGAAATTCGCGGGAGGCCAGCCGTCCGTCGGCGCCGGCACCCAGCTGTCCAGCGATCGCCAGCACCCGGCCAGTGGCCACCACGCCGTGGGCATAGCCACGCGGCTGCGGCCAACCTTCCGGCTTCACGACTGCGCCCATGGTCCCTCCGGATTGCGCCGCCGGCGGCCGGGGCACCACCTGCTGGCAATCATCTTTCTTCACTGCTAGCTTTGTCGTCAGGTTGGAAACATGGACATAAATACATGAATTTACTTAGCATTCATACTAAATTTTGGCACTCTCGCCCATCGCTTGACAGCGGTCGTCTGGCGCTTAAGCTAACCGCGCATTTCCAAACGGAGCCGTGAATGCCCATCTATGAATACGCCTGCGCCGCCTGCGGCCATCAGTTTGAAGAGTGGCAGAAGATGTCCGACAAGCCGATTCGGACCTGCCCCAAGTGCAAGGCGAAGAAAGTCGAGAAGCTGATCAGCCAGACGTCCTTCCAGTTGAAGGGCGGCGGTTGGTACTCGGACCTTTATGCCGGCCCCAAGCCGAACGGCGCGAAAGATCAGGGGGCGAGCAAGGACTCAACGTCCAAAGAGGCGGCCGCCACGTCGACCTCCACCACCAAGACCACGACCAAGACCAAGAAAACCGAGGCCAGCGCCGCCTAAGCGGCGTCGGCCTCCTTTTGTTTAACAAGGAGACAGACCATGAAAATCAGACCCCTCTACGACCGGATCCTCGTCAAGCGTCTCGAAGAACAGACCAAGACCGCCGGCGGTCTTTACATCCCCGACAGCGCCAAGGAGAAGCCCATGGAGGCTTTGGTCGTCGCGGTGGGCAACGGCAAGATTCAAGACAACGGATCGCTGCGCAAGCTGGAAGTGAAGGCGGGCGACAAGATCCTGTTCAGCAAGTACTCGGGCAACGAGATCAAGATCGACGGCACCGAGCACCTAATTCTTCGCGAGGACGACATCCTTGCGGTGATCGAGTAACCGGAAAACAAGGAAAACGGAGACAAACGTCATGGCAGCCAAAGAGATCGTCTTTTCGCAGTCGGCCCGGCACAGCATCGCGCAGGGCCTGAACATTCTCGCCAACACCGTGAAGGTCACGCTGGGGCCGCGCGGTCGCAACGTCATCATCGAGAAGTCATGGGGCTCGCCCACGGTCACCAAGGACGGCGTCACCGTCGCCAAGGAGATCGAGCTCGAAGACAAACTGGCCAACATGGGCGCGCAGATGGTGAAGGAGGTCGCGTCGAAGACCTCGGACATCGCCGGCGACGGCACCACCACCGCGACCGTTCTGGCCCAGGCCATCTATACCGAGGGCAGCAAGCTGGTGGCCGCCGGGCACAACCCGATGGACATCAAGCGTGGCGTTGACGCCGCTGTCGCCCGGATCGTCGAGAGCCTGAAGGAGCAGTCAAAGCCTACCAAGGGCAAGACGGAGATAGCTCAGGTCGGGACCATCAGCGCCAACGGGGAGACGGTCATCGGCGACATCCTGGCCGAGGCCATGGAGAAGGTCGGCAAGGAAGGCGTCATCACCGTCGAAGAAGCAAAGTCGATGGAGACGACGCTGGACGTGGTCGAGGGGATGCAGTTCGACCGCGGCTATCTGTCGCCGTACTTCGTCACCGACGCCGAGCGCATGGAGGCGGTGCTGGAGGATTGCTTCATTCTCATTCACGAGAAGAAGCTGTCCAACATGAAGGACCTGCTGCCGGTGCTGGAGCAGATCGCCAAGTCGGGCAAGCCGTTCCTGATCGTCGCCGAGGACGTCGACGGCGAGGCGCTGGCCACGCTGGTGGTCAACAAGCTGCGTGGCACGCTGCACGTCTGCGCCGTCAAGGCGCCGGGCTTCGGCGATCGCCGCAAGGAGATGCTGAAGGACATCGCCGTTCTGACCGGCGGTCAGGCGGTCACCGAGGACCTGGGCATCAAGCTCGAGAACCTCACCCTCAAGGACCTGGGCCGCGCCAAGCGGATCACCATCGACAAGGACAACACCACCATCGTCGAGGGCGCCGGGAAGAAGGCCGAGATCGAGGGACGGGTCAAGCAGATCCGCACCCAGATCGAGGACACCACGTCGGACTACGACCGTGAAAAGCTGCAGGAGCGTCTGGCCAAGCTGGTCGGCGGCGTCGCTGTGGTCAAGGTCGGCGCTGCGACGGAATCGGAGATGAAAGAGAAGAAGGCCCGCGTCGAGGATGCGCTGCACGCCACGCGCGCGGCGGTCGAAGAGGGCATCGTCCCGGGCGGAGGCGTGGCGCTTATCCGCGCGCTGCCGTCGCTGGACAGCCTGAAGTTCGACGACGACCGGCAGTACGGCGTCAACATCATCCGTCGCGCCGCTGAAGAGCCGTTGCGACAGATCGCCAACAACGCCGGCGTTGACGGCTCGATCGTGGTCGACAAGGTCCGCAATGGCAAAGGATCCTTCGGATTCAACGCCGCCACCGAGGTGTACGAGGACCTGGTCAAGGCCGGCGTCATCGACCCGACCAAGGTCGTGCGGGCAGCGCTTCAGAACGCCGCCTCCGTGGCGTCGTTGATGCTGACCACCGAGGCCCTGGTGGCCGAGCGCCCGAAGAAGAAATCGCCGTCGACCGGCAACGCGGGTGCGCACGGGGGCGGCGGCGGCATGGGCGGCGGAGGAATGGACGAGGACTACTAGGGACGCTCGCTTCGCTCGCTCGCGGAAGGGGGCTGCTGCCCCCTCCCGCGGGCCCTCCCCAGCGCTTCTCGCAAGGTAAGCCGGCCGGGCAGAGCCCGGCCTCCTGGATTGAAATAGCGGCGCTGGTGTTCGCCTTGGTGGCGGGCGCCAGCGCTTTTTTGTTAGGGGGCGGTCAGGTGTTTGGCTTGGTGTTTGAGGTTGGTTAGACAGTAGACGACGGTTCGGCGGGAGACGCCTAGCATCGTGCTGACGGCTTGTTGGTCGAAGCCGGCGAGGTGGTGCAGGTAGGCGACCTGGCCCCAGCGGGGCGGGACGCTGTTTATGATCCGACGGGCCAGGTCCTGGTCGACGTGCTGGTGGGGAGAGCGATCCTCGGCCAGGGTCACGGTGTCCAGCGGGACATGGCGGCGCACCCGGCGGTTGCGGAGCTCGTTCAGACAGCAGTTGGTGGCGATGGTCAGCAGCCAGGCCCGGGCCTGGTCGCTGGATGGCGCGGTGGCGATGTGGCGGAATGCACGCAAGAAGGTGTCCTGGGTGGCGTCCTCGGCGGCATGGTCCTCGCCCAGGATCCGCTTGCAGCGCGCGTAAACGGCGGCGCGATGGGCGCGGTACAGCCGTTCCTCGGTCTTGGTGACGGCTCCAGCCGACGATGTTAACGTAGTAAACATATGCAGACTTGATTACCTTGTGGATGTTGACGTTGTCAACTCTGGGCGGCAGCGAACGGGCGTGGTAGGAACGGCGGTGATGGCCACGCGGCGGCGGATCAAGGTCAAGACCGCCTACCACCACGGGAACCTGCGCCAGGATCTGGTCACCGCGGCGCTGGCGATCATCAACAAAGACGGACCGGCGGCGCTGACGTTGCGGGCGGTGGCCCGGCGTCTCGGGGTTTCCCAGACCGCGCCGTACAGACATTTCGTCAGCAAGGAGTCACTGCTGGCGGCGGTGGCGGCCGAAGGTTTCGCCACGCTGCTGGGTGAGACCGAGGCGACGCTGGCAGCGATGGACGGCGACCCCGTCGCCCGTTATGTGGCGGCGGCGCATTCCTACGTCCGGTTTGCCCTGGCCTGCCCCGATCACTTTCGCGTCATGTACAACGAGCGACCGCCCGAGTTCAGCGTCGGTCCGGTGGCCGAGTCCGGGCGGAAGGCCTTCCAGCTTTTTGTCGCAACGATCGTCGACTGTCAGAAAGCCGGACTGGCCGCCGCCGGCGATCCCTCACTGGTGGCGGCGAAAGCCTGGGCGTACGCGCACGGGCTGGCCGCCCTGCATCTGCAGCGCCTTCTGCCCCGCCGCCTGGATGACGAGGCGGTCCGCGCGCTGACGCGAGAGATCGTTCGCTTCCTAAACCCCTGACCGGGCCTGTGCAGACGTGCCGCGGGCGATGGTGATGGTGACACCAGCGGTTTTCTGGGTGGTTTCCTCGATCAAGGTCAAGGCGTCGATGCCCTGGCCGCGATCATCCAGCCAGCGGCCGGTGGCTGGTTCATAGTCGAAGTGCCAGGCCCGATCGCGAAAGGCCACCCACAGCTGACGCGGCGACGGTTGCGGCGTCAGCATGAAGCGCTGGTTGTCGGCGAAGGCGATGGTCATCGCGCCTTGCGAAACGCTGACCTCGGCGGCGTCCGGATCGACGGAGTCAAAGGCGCGGTCGATGCGCGCGAACGTTTCATCCAGGATGTGGCGGTAGCTTTTCTCGTCCATTCGGTCACCTCCGACTGAGGGCGGTCCAGAAGTCGAACCCAGCCCGCCGGATCAGCACCGGAACCGTATCACCCGGATTGAAGGCGTGCAGGGCGCTCTGCACCTCCTTGGGGGTGCGCACGCGTTCGTTGCCGATGCGCAGGACGATGTCCCCCACCCGTACGCCGGCCTGAGCGGCGGCGCCGTGCTCCGCCAGGTGCGAGATGGCCACGCCGTGGCCACCGGGAAGACCATTGGCCTGGCCCGCCGGGACGTCGCTTACCTCGAAGTCGTTGGCGGCCGGGGTGGCCACCTCGCGCGGGCGGCTGCAGCCGGAGGGGTGCAGCGGCGTGGGGGCGCGCTGGGTGGTCGGGCGCGGAACGGCCTCTTTTTCCAGCTTTTTCCCGGCGCGCAGCAGACCGATCTTCACCTTCACCCCCGGAAGGCTGAGCTGGGCGTCGATCTTGAGGTCCTCGCTGGTGGCCACCTCGGCGCCGTTCCAGGTCACCACCACGTCGCCAGGTTGCAGGCCGGCTGCCTCGGCGGGAGATCCCGGGCCGACGCTGGCGATGAGGGCGCCGCGGGACGACGGCAGCTTCAGCGCCGCCTCCAGGGCCGAATCGATAGGCTGGGCATCAACGCCCAGGAACGATCGGGGGGCGCTGCCTTTGTCGCGCAACCGCGGCAGGATGGCCTTGGCCATGTTGATGGGGATGGCGAAACCGATCCCCTGCGCCGGTTGCAGGGGGTGACCGGCCCAGAAAGCGGCGCTGACGCCAATCACCGCGCCGCTGGTGTCGATGAGCGGTCCGCCTGAATTCCCGAGATTGATCGACGCGTCGGTCTGGATGAAGAACGAATAGATGTCCTGCTGGGGGGCCTCGTGCAGCGACGAACGATCGACCACCCGCTCTTTCGCCGAGACGATGCCGGCGGTGACGCTGTGGTTGAACCCGTAAGGATTGCCGATGGCCACCACCCCCTCGCCCACGCGCACGGCGTCCGAATCGCCGAGAGGCAGCACAGGCAGCGGCGCCGCGGCGTCGATCTTGATGAGGGCGATGTCCATGGCGGTGTCCGCCCCCACCACGCAGGCCGGCAGCTCGCGTCCGTCGTAAAGGCGAATGCGCAGGTCGCTGGCCCCGCGGACCACGTGCTCGTTGGTGACCAGATAGCCATCTTTGCTGATCAGAAATCCGGTGCCAATGGACGTGCGCGTCCCGCCGGAGCTGCCCTCGCTCGGGCGATCGCCCTCGGCCGCCGCGACGGTGCTCTCGTCAACGGTGCCCCGCACGTGAACGACGGCCGGCCGTGCGCGATCGGACAGGTCGGGCAGCGACAGCATGGGCCCGCGCTTTTTGGGCGCGCTGGTCCACAGCGGTCCGGGGGTCTGCCCGGACGCGGACGGCGGTGCCAACGGCAACGCCAGCGCCAGCGGGATGACAAGCAACGTCCCGATCACACGCGCAGTCCGCGAAGGCGCTTTCATTCGCATGGCCAGGCCCGCAAGCGTACATCATGTTCGCCGCCCCGCGCGCGGCGGCGTCACTGGCTGGACAGCGGCGGGCGGCCGGGCGTTCAGTGACGGCTGGCGGTGTGTTCGGCGCTGCCCAGCAGCTTGCGCAGCTTGTGGCGATCAGTCGACGAGATCTTTTCTTGCGGCGGGCCGGCGTCGGGCGTGGCCGCGCCCGCGGGCGCCCCGGGCTCGGCGCCGCGCTCGGCGGTCTTTGCCTTGGAATCGCCCTTGGGATCCCCCTCAGAATCGGGGCTGCCGGCGATGCGGCGCCGGACGTCGTCCACCAATGGCTTGGCCGACTGCTTGGTTCCCTCGACCAGCTCCTGCGATTCCTTGGTGTGGCTGATGGCCTGCAGATGCCCGAACAACGTGCGCGGTCCCAGGGGGACGGTCGTGCCAAACCAGGCGAACGCCACCAGCACCACCAGGGCGAAGAAGAACTTCAGCATGCGTGCCACGCATCCTACTGCACGATGCTGCGTCCTGCGCGAAAGACAATCTGGCCCGACGAGGGGACGTCGTCGGTCGAACGCAGCCGGCGATGAAAGCCGGGCACGGCACCGCGCCGCCGTTTGGGGGAGCGCAGGATCGCCACTTTCGAGATGCGGTTTGTGCGTGCGGAAGAGCCGGAGACTTCGCCCATCATGAGGACCACCTGACTCATCTTCGTCTCGCCCCGAAACTCGTCAAATTATTTTCAGTGCAAAGTTACCGGGGTCAGCAACTTTTCTCGAAACGCGATGAGGTTTTGCCGCCGCCCGGCGGTCAGCTGCCGGGCCGGTTTTTTTGATCTCCGTATATAATGTTGCCGTGGCCGCTCCCTCACCGCCCGCGCGTCCGCCGGGTTCGTCGTCGCCGCCGCCGTCGTCGGGTGCGGCCAAGCTGATCGACCTTTACATCGTCGGCGGCGAGAGCGCCGACCCCAACGTTCAGCTCAAATTGGCCGTGTTGATTGCTTCGCGCTATCGCGTGGCCGCCCCGGTGGTGGCCGACGCGCTGGCGGGCGGCCTGTGCCTGGTGGGCGCCCGCTTGACGGAAAGCGCGGCCAAGAAACTGTCCGACGAGCTTCGCGATCTGGGCGCCATCAGCAAGCTGCAACCGGCCGGCGTCCCCCTGCACCTGACGATCAAACGCGCCCCCGACAGCCGCCGGCCCACCAGCACCGCGACGAATCCCGAGTCGTTCGACCGCGTCTCGTCGGTGTCCAGCCCCATGCAGCTGGTCGAGGTGGGCGAGCGTCTGGAGACGTCGATGCGGCAAGCGCCGGCGGCGCTGAACAAGGCCAAGGCGGTGCCCGAGATCGTTCGCTGCCCCATCCACGGGCTCAACTATGATCGGACCACGGCTTCCGGATGCATCCGGTGCCTGCAGCCGGCCCGCCAGGCGGCGCGCGCCATGGAAGACCGTCAGGCCGGATGGGGCGGCGACCTGCGCACCAATCCGGTCAAGCGGGCCATGGCCGGTCTAGGCCTGGCCGTTGTCCTGGGATTGATCCCAGCGGCGTACTATGCCCGCGGCATCAACGGCGCCGAGGTCAAGCGGCTGCGTGCCCGTCAGGCCGAGCTGTCCGAGCAGGTGGGGAGCAAAGCGGTCACCGACGAATACGATTCCATCGACGCCACCGTCGACCAGGTGCGCGGGCGCGGCCTGCGACGAACCATGGCCCTGTGGCTGGCGGTCAGCGGGGTCGTTGGGTTGGCCTGGACCCGCCTGTCGGCTCCCCCCCGGGAGGAGTGACAGGGGTTCAATCGTTCTGGTGCGGGACCAGCTCGGCGCCGGTCTCTCGTTCCAGCGCTTCCAGTTTCTTGCGGCGGGCGCGTTCGATCAACCAGACCAGCAGGATCGACACGTTGTAAAGGCCGAACAGCGGGCCGGCCATCAGCACCTGCGACAGCACGTCCGGGCTGGGCGTCAGCACGCCGCCCACCACGGCGGACAGAACCAGGGCGTACTTGTTGAACTTCCACAGGCTGCGCGCGGTGACCAGACCGATCCATCCCAGCACCGCCAGCACCACCGGCAGCTCGAAGGCGACGCCACATCCGAGCAGCATGCCCAGCATGAAGCCGACCACCTCGTTCATCATGATGGTGGGCTCGATGCGGACGCCGCCGCCGAGCTGTTCGGCGAAGGAGAGCATGTAGGCGAGGGCGGGGGTGCAGATCACGAAGAAACCGAACAGCGCGCCTCCGATGAAGCAGCCCGCGGTGGACATGGTGACCATCAGGCCCATGCGCTTTTCTTTTTTGTAGAGCCCCGGCGCGATGAACTTCCACAGCTCCCAGAAGATGATCGGGCTCGAGAAGAGGAGGGCCGCGTACATGGCCAGCTTGGTGTAGACCCAGAACGGTTCGGTCGGACTGATGAAGTGGAAGACGATTTCCTTCCCGGGCAGCGCGATCCGCCAGGCGTCCTGGGCGGGCTTGGTCAGCACCTCGAAATACTTCTTCACGAAGACGAACGACACGCACATCACCACCAGGAACACGATCGCCGAATTGCGCAGGCGCAGGCGCAGGTCCGAGAGGTGCTCCATGAAGGACATGCGCCCTTCCTCGGCGTCGGCCTTGATCTGCTCGGGGGTGGGGACCGGTTCTTGTTCGGCGGTGCTCAGGTGAATTCCTCGCTCCGGAGGGCGGCGCTTGGCCGCGTCGGTGTTCGTGGGCCTGCTGGTCTGCGGGTCGGAATCAGGTCGTCTTTTTCACGGGGGTCGGGTTGGCGGCCACGGGCGCGGTCGGCAATGGCGGCGGGGGGGGCGAGGTGACTGCCGGCATCCTGGCCGTTCCCGACGGAGCGGGCGGCGGCGGGGGGAAAATCGACGGGGCGTTGCCGCTGGGCAGAATGTCCGCCTCTGACAGAATCTGCGTGGCGTCGCCCTTGCCGGAGGTGCTTACGGGCGGCGTGACATGGCGGGGGCGCGGCAGCCCTGGCGACGTCGGCCGAGGCGTGCGGGCCCGCTCGGCGATTGGCGATGCATCGGGGACGGTGGTGGGCCCTGGCGTCAGCGGCACGCCATAGCGGGAGGTGCTGCCCACACTGGCTGGGGGCGCGGGCACCGGCACGCCCTGGCCTCCCCGGGCCACGGTTCCGGCGGGCGGCGCGCTGATGTCGATGATCTTGCCCGACGGTTCGGGGGTCATGCCGATGATCGGCGTCTGCTGGATGATGGTGGCGTCGCCGCTGGTGGGTGGGGGCGGTTCGACCGCGGTGCCCACCGCCGCATCGGCAGCGGCCGATGCTTCCTCGGCGGCGCGTCGCACCTCTTCCATCTGTTTTTTGATGAGGTCGCGGCGTTTCAGTTCTTCTGGATGCAGGGTAACGGCGTCACGCAGCTCTTCGAACGGCTTGCGAATGGCGTCATCCAGCTGGATCTCGTTCTTGACGTCGGCGGTGGTCTTCCGAATCTCCCTGATGAATTTTCCGAGTCCCGACGCCAACTCGGGCAGCTTCTTTGGACCAAGGAAGATCAGGGCCAGAAGCAGAATGACCGTGATCTCACCCATGCCGAGGTTGAACACGATCTGGTATTTAACTCAGATCGCCGGAAACGCACAACGCGCGTGCATTTTTCCTGTTTTCGTAAAGGTGGACGCGGTCAAAAAAGAGGGATCTGCTGCGGCGGGCCAATCCGGTAGGCGTCGACCCCGCGGGCGGCCAATGTCTGGACCAAAGTATCGTCGGCGGCATGACGGATGGCCACTTCGCGGGCGCCCGTCGATTGGACGTAGGCCAAAAGCTCGGCAAATCCACCGACGTTCGACAGCAGCACCGAGGCATCGGGGCGCAGCCGGGCGGTCACCACCGGGTCGGCGGCCCAGCCGGAGGCGAGCACGATGAAGGCGCCCGGCAACGCCTTCAGCAAGCCGGCCTCCCGTCCCTCCAGTGGCCACAGCAGCGCCTCGCCGGTGGCCAGCTGGCCGGCGAAACGCAGCAGGGCCGGCGCGGGCAGGCCGGCACCCAGCCAGGCGGCGCGCGCCGCGATGACCTGGCGGTGAGCGCGAACGACGATGCCGGCGGCTGCCAGTGCCACCGCCACGTCCAGGGCCGGCCCCAGCGGGCGCGCCAGCACCACCGGCGCTCGGCCGGCGGCCCGTGCCTGCAGGACCTGGTTTCGCACGGCGGCGATGGCGCTGTCGTAGGGCGGAAACTGAAACTGCGGCTGGCCGAACGTCCCATCGATGCACAGGGCCTGCGCCGGGCGCTGCTCGGGCGGCGGACCCCAGGTCGCGGCTGCCGGTGCAGCGACGGGCGCCGCGTAGACCAGGCGATGCTCGCCGAGATCGCAGAGCAAAGAGGCCGCTCCTGGCAGATGGCCCGACGGAAACAGCTCGAGGCGCATGCCGCCCAGGGCGAAGGGACGGCCGTAGGCGGGCGTCAGTGCGTGCGGGCGCAGGCGGGCGCCGGCGCCGCCGAGCAGGTTCAGCGTCGTGTCGGTGGTCAAGACCTGACGTTTACCAGAGCGCGGGCGGGGCAACAGACGGGCGGCGCGCGCGTCCAGAGCCAGCGCGTGTGACAGGAAGACCAGATCGCTGCCGGTGGTGGCGTC
>JAXDMH010000086.1:0-15558 GCA_034666225.1 Myxococcales bacterium | reverse complement strand
CCTCAAGAACGTGGTACCTGCGCTGGGGCGGTTCACCGGACACACACCGACGTTCGTGGCGTTGGCCGCGGCCGCCGTCGTGGCGGGCCTGCTGCTGGGCGCTGTGCATCTGTCGTTTCACGACTTGGGGGCGCGGCGGTTGCGCAAAGGGCTGGGCGTGGCTCTGTCGGCGGTCGGGCTGTTCACGCTGACCAACTATCTTTTGACACCCAAGGTGCAGCTGGCCTGGTTGCGCGCCGAGCCGGAAGCTTTGCGCGTGGCGCATGCGGAACAACGTCCGGTGGTGATCGACTTCATGGCCGACTGGTGCTTGCCATGCAAAGAGATGGACGTGCAGGTCTTCGACCATCCCGATGTGGGGGCGCAACTGCGCGACTTCACCTTGCTGCGCATCGACCTGACCCGCGAGGACGAGGACGCGACACTGGGAGCGGTGAAGGCCAAGTACGGCGTCAGCACGTTGCCGGCGGTGCGTATCGTCTCGCCCGATGGCCAGATTGTTCGCCGGTTCGACACCGTCATCGATGTTCCCACCTTCCTGGGCGGCCTGGCCGAAGGCCGTCATCACTCAGCGGCGGTGGCGAACTGACGACGGTTTTCTTTGGGCGAGTCACCCGGGTTGAAGAGGGATCGGCAGACACCGGCAACTAGCCACCGCGCTGGAGGGATACACATGTCGCAGGGTCAGGAATCGATTGTTGATTCGCGTTCCGCCGTTTTGGTGTGTGGTCTGGCGGCACTGCTGGGATGCGCGGGCGCGCCGGCGGCGCGGAGCGACCGGGAAGCCGGTGGCGGTGACGGCGCCGTGGTTGGTGCGCCGGTGCCGGCGATGGTGGTTCGCTCTGTCGATGGAAAGCGGTCGATCGATCTTGCCGCGCTCAAGGGCAAGGTCGTGTTGCTGGACATCTGGGCCTCGTGGTGCGGCCCGTGCCGGGAGGAGTTGCCGATGCTGGACGAGATGGCGGCTCGGCTGAAGAGCAAAGGCGTCGTGGTGCTGGCGGTCTCGATCGACGAGGAGCAAGGCGCCGCCCAGGCCTTTCTTGCCGCACGCGGGAAGTGGACACTGACGGTGGCCCATGACCCCAAAGGAAAGGTAGCGGAGCTGATGCAGCCGCCGAAGATGCCGACGTCGTACCTGATCGACACGCGGGGCATTCTTCGTTACGTGAATGCTGGCTTCGAGCGTGGGGACGCCAGCAAGCTCGAGAATCGCCTGGTGGCGCTGGCGGCGGAAAGGTCGTGAGCAGCGGGCCGTAGGGATCGGCCGGATCATCTATCTGCGGCATCCGACGATGACCAGCCTCGGTCCTCGTGACATCCTGGCGTGTCCACCATCAAACCTTTCTTGTGGGGGGTGAAACGCCGATGAAGACTGCCGCCGAGCCGAAAGCCGAGCCGCTGTCGCGCGAGGACGCCGCGCGCTGGCACATGGCCACGCCGAAGAACCCCATGGTGATCGGGGCCCTGCTGCTGTTCGAGCAGAGGCTGACGCTGGAGGCCCTGGACCAGCTCGCTGTCGACAAGATCATCCCGCATCGGCGGTTCCGGCAGCACGTCGTCGAGTCAACGCGCCCGTTCGGAAGGCCAAGCTGGCGCGATGATCCTGTCTTCGACCTTCGCGCTCACGTGCAGACGCTGAATCCTTCGCTGGCCGTGGACGCCGCCGGGTTAGTCACGCTGGCCGGTGAACGGATGAACACGCCGCTGCCGCGCGATCGCTCGCCGTGGCGCCTCGAGCTGGTCGAGCTGACGCCCACCGGGTCCGCGCTTCTGGTGCGAATCCACCACTGCATCGCCGACGGGCAGGCGCTGGTCGCGCTGTTGCAAGAGCTGGCCGATGAGCTGCCCGGCGCTGGGTCAGAGCATGAGAAGCCGGCGCATCCCCCTGCCCCATCCGGGATGCCGGAGGGGAGCGGTTTCTTCCGCCGCCTGGGCGGTCTGTTTCGATTTCTTTCCTTGTCGGGAGATCCGCTCGGCCTGTTGCGCCGACCGCTGAGCGGCCACAAGACGGTCGCCTGGTCAGCGGCCATCCCGCTGACGGAGATCAAGGCGATTGCGCGCGCCAGCGGACATCGGGTGGTGGACGTGCTGCTGGCCGGTGTGGCCGGCGCGCTTGATCGCTACCAGCGCGCTCACGGACAGGCACCCCGCTCCCTGCGGGTGCTGTTGCCGGTGGCGGCGCCAGCGCCGGCGGCCGCGTCGGCGCATGGATTGGGGAACCATTTCGCCTCGGTGTTCGTGCGCCTCCCCATCGCCAACGCCGATCCAAGGGCGCGCCTTGAGACCATCGCGCGCGACATGGCCGCCGTGCGCAAGGGCGGCACCTTACGAATGGCGCTGGCTCTGGTGCGACTGGCGGGGGCGATCGCGCCGGCCATCGAGCACTGGGGAGTGCGCTGGTGGTCGCGACGGGCCAGCCTGGTCGTCAGCAGCCTGGCCGGTCCGACCCAGCCGGTGCGCGTGGCGGGACAGGCCCTGCGATCCGTCGTCGTGTGGGCGCCGGCCCCAGCCAGCGTCGGCCTGAGCCTGACCTTCTTCGGTTATGCCGGCGATCTGCACCTGGGGGTGCTGGCGGACGACGCGGTGATCGGCCGACCGGAAGAGCTGGTGGCGGCGTTTCAGGCGTCGCTGGACGACGTTCGTCGTGCCGCGGTCCCTGACAACCGTTAGACTGTAGGGATGGTCAGGAAGATCGGCCTCTTGTCCGCCGTGGCGCGCGGAGCGCGTTTCGTCCTGAACCGCACCGGCTTTCACAGCCGTTCCGTGCCGACGGCGATCGGCACCCTGCACGCCTACGATGCCCGGGGCACCGGCACCTTGCCCACCATCGTGCTGCTGCACGGACTCGGTTCGGCGGCGACGTCTTTCGGACCGTTGCTGACCCGCATGCGACCGCACGCTCGTCGCCTGGTGGCCCTGGATCTGCCGGGACATGGGTTCAGCCAGGCGCCGTCGCACCGTCTGACCCCCCAGGCGCTGTTCGAGGCGGTGTGCGAAGCGCTGGATGTCCTGGTCGACGAACCCATGATCCTGGTGGGAGGCTCCCTGGGCGGCGCGCTGGCGCTTCGGTACGCGATCGAGCGACCCCAGCGTCTGGTCGGTCTGGCGCTGCTGTCACCGGCCGCGGCCAGGACCAGCCCCGGCGAATGGGAAGACCTCCGCGACACGTTCAAGATCGAGTCGGCGGCCGAGGCACGGCTGCTGCTGGCCCGCCTTTACCACCGCCCGCCCTGGTATCTGCCCGCGCTGGCGGCAGGCGTTCGCGATGTCTTGCAGGGCGCCGCCGTCCGCGACGTGGTGGGCACGGCGACGCTGGAGGATCTGCCCGCGGCCCACGATCTGCCGGCGCTGGCCATGCCCATCTTGCTGCTGTGGGGCCAGTCCGAGCGCCTCCTTCCCCCCAGCTCGCTGGCCTACTTCAGGCAACACCTGCCCGCGCACGCCGTCATCGAAGAGCCCGTGGGATTTGGCCACTGCCCTCACTTTGACGATCCGGCGCGGCTAGCGCTGCGCCTGATCGCCTTCGCACGAACGGCCACGGCCACCACCGTCGCGGCGGCCTAGCCTTCGCCGGTCACCGTCAGATCCAGCTTTTCCGCAGCAGCCACGTCTTCACGCCCTGGGTCACCGCCAGATAGCAGGCAAGGGTGGCAGCCAGCACCGGCCAGTATCGCCAGGGCAGCGTCGTGAATCCCAGATAGCGGCCGGCGGCCGTGACCGGAAGCCCGATCCCCACCGCGACGATCAGCAACCCCATCCCGATCACGGGCCACGAGGCACGGCTTTGCAGGAACGGCACCTTGTTGGTGCGGATGACGTGGATGATCAATGTCTGGGTAAGCAGGCTTTCCACGAACCAGCCGGTCTGGAAAAGACTGGCGCTGTGAGCGGCCGCCGCGGGGGTGGAGACGTTCCAGCAGCCGAACCCGTACAGCATCACCAGGTAGGTCGTGTAGTCGAAAATCGAGGAGCAGGGGCCGATGAAGACGATGAACCGGATCAGCGCCTTGAAGTCCCATCTCCGCGGCCGCTGGATCTGTTCGGGATCCACGGCGTCCGTCGGGATGGTGGTCTGGCCGATGTCATAGAGCAGGTTGTTGGTCAGGATCTGAATCGGCAACATGGGCAGAAACGGCAAGAAGACGCTGGCGCCCAGGACGCTGAACATGTTGCCGAAGTTGCTGGAGGCGCCCATCCGGACGTACTTGCTGACGTTGGTGAAGACCTTGCGGCCCTCCAGCACGCCTTCATCCAGCACGCGCAGCGACTTTTCCAGCAGGATCATGTCGGCCGATTCCTTGGCGATGTCGACCGCGGTGTCGACGCTGATCCCGACGTCGGCGCAATGAAGCCCGGGCGCATCGTTGATGCCGTCGCCCATGAACCCGACGGTGTGCTTGCGCGACTGCAGGGCCTTGATGATCCGTTGCTTGTGCGCCGGTGAGACCCGGGCGAACAGCGTGGTCCCTTCGGCAGCGTCGGCCAGCTGGGCGTCGGTCATGCGCTCGACGTCGACGCCCAGCAACGGCGCCCCCACGGTCAGCCCCACTTCCTTGCAGATCTTGAGGGCGACCAGTTCATTGTCGCCGGTGATCACCTTCACCACCATGCCGTGATTCTGCAGCTCGGCGATCGCCACCGTGCAGGTCTCCTTTGGCGGATCGAAGAAGGCGACGTAGCCCTGCAGGATCAAGGCGCACTCGTCATCCTTGCCGTAAGGCGTGGCGGCGCCGGCGGCGGTTTGCCGGGGCGGCGTCTGCTTGGTGGCGATGGCCAGGACCCGGAACCCGTCCGCGCTCAATCGTTCGTACTCGCCCTGCAGCTCTGCGATATGGGCGTGGTCCATCGACAGTCGCTGACCGTCAACCTCGAAGCTGGCGCAGCGCGGGAAGATCGCCTCCGGCGCGCCTTTGGAGATGATCAGGTCCTGGCCCTCGGGTGTGCGAACCACGACGGACATGATGCGGCGCTGGAAATCGAAGGGGATCTCGTCGACCTTGGCCAGCTCGGGAATGCGGGCGTGCGCGTGTGTCTCCGTGTGCGCCAGCACCGCGCGATCAAGGACATTCTTGAGGCCGGTCTGAAAGTGGCTGTTGGTGTACGCCAGCGCCAGCACGGCGTCGCTCTCGCGCAACTTCACGTCGCAGTGCCGTTCCAGGATCACCTTGTCCATGGTCAGCGTGCCGGTCTTGTCGGTGCAGAGCACGTCCATGGCGCCCAGGTTCTGGATGGCGTTGAGCCGCTTGACGATCACCTTCTTGCCGCCCATGGCCACCGCGCCCTTGGACAGGCAGACGGTCACGATCATCGGCAGCATCTCGGGCGTCAGACCGACCGCCACCGCGACCGCGAAGAAGAACGCCCCCACCCAGTTGCCTTTGCTGAACCCGTTGATGACGAACACCAGCGGCACCATGACGAACATGAAACGCAGCAGCAGCCAGGTGAACCGGGAGATGTCGCGATCGAACGCTGTCTGCGCCGGCGGCACCGAGATCGATTGCGCCATGCCGCCCAGGTAAGTCTGCTGGCCGGTGGTGACCACGACCGCCACCGCCGACCCGGCCTCGACGCTGGTGCCCAGGAAGGCAATCGTCGGCAGATCCAGGGGCGCGGCGGTCTCGGCGGCCAGGGGGACGCCGTGCTTTTCAACGGGAAAGCTCTCGCCCGTCAGCGAGCCTTGCGTGACGAACAGATCCTTGGCCTGGATGATGCGGACGTCGCCCGGAATCATGTCCCCCGCCGCCAGGTGGATGACGTCACCAGGGACCAGCTGCCACAGCGGAAGCTCTCTGGCCGCTCCGTCGCGCACGACCGTGGCGTTCACCGAGATCATCGCCTTCAGCTTGGCGGCGGCGCTGTCGGCCTTGGCCTCCTGGTACAGCTTGAGACCGACGCTGAGGATGATCATCAGAACCATCATCGAGCCCGCCCGGGGATCGGCGGTGAAGAACGAGACAGTGGCCAGGACGGCCAGCAGGATCACCAGCGGATTGATCACCGACCGCCAGAGCAGCCGCAGGAAACCCGGTCGTTGATCCCGGGCCAGGACATTCGGACCATGCTCGGCCAGGCGTGCCGCCGCTTGCGCGCTGGTCAATCCGTCGGCGCTGGTACCCAGACGCGCCAGGACCCCCGCCGCATCCAGCCCGGCCGCCTCGACCACCTGCGGCGACACGTGGATGCCGATCGCGCCGTGACCGCCGAGGATCCGCTTCGGCAGAACGTTGCCCACGGCCACCTATAAGATGAGGTGTTGACCGGAAGCAACCAAGCCCGGCGCGCGCGGTGCCGGAACCAGACCTCCTTCAGCCGGTGACCTTGCGGACGACGGCGCGCCCGATGAAGCGGAATTTCTCACCCAGCGGGAAACGTTTGAGCACCGTCTTGACCACGCCCAGGGTGAAACGCGTGCGCTTGGAATAGTCGATGCGGATGTCCACGATCACCGGCTGTCCGGACCTGGCGACGGCCAGCGCCTCGTCGATGGCGGCGGCGATGCGATCGTTGCTTTCCAGCGCGATGTAGCGGGCGCCGGTGGCCGTGGCGATGCCCTCCAGGCGCACGGTGCCGACGATGGTGCAGGTCTTGCGGTTGTAGGGGATCTCCTGCCCCTGCGAGATCTGCGACAGCTCGCCGTCGGAAAAGATGAAGTAGGCCACGCCCGCGCCCTCCGTGGTGGCGGTGAGGATCTCGAGGCCCGTCATCAAGAAGGCGCCGTCGCCCACGATGCCCACCACCTGACGATCAGGGTTGACCAGCTTGGCGCCGATGGCGGCCGGCACGCAGTACCCCATGCAGTTGAAATCCGTGGGCGAGATGAAAGAGCGAGCGCCGCCCACCTGGAAAAGTTCGGCGGCCAGGAAGGTATGGTTCCCGTCGTCGACGACCATGATGTCCTGGTGATCCAGCCGGGCCCGAAGCGCGTCGAAGAACAGCGACGGATTCACCCGGGCGTTGAGGTGCGCCGCCCACTCTTTCTTGTAGGCGTGCTTGTCGGCGGCGATCTGGGCCGCCACCTTGGTCCGGCGGGCGGCGTTGGCATTTTCCGGGCCGCCGGCAGCCAGCCGCGCGCGCAACTTCTCGCGCAACAGTGGCACCACCGCCCGCGCGTCGCCCTCGATGGCCACCTTGGGCTTGAAGTTGCGGCCCAGCACCTCGCCGTTGATGTCGATGTGAATCAGGTTCTCGGGCACCACGCAGCCGAAGCTGCCCGTCGGGATCTCGCCGAAGCGCGTGCCGATAGCCAGCAGGCAGTCGCAGCCTTTGAAGGCGTTCTCCGCGGCCGGAACCGCCGCGCGCGAGAAGCCCATACCGGTGTGCAGCGGATGATTCCCGGGAAAGGCGCTCAGCCCCTGCAACGTCGTCGAGACCGGCGCCCCCAGCAGATCGGCGAGCTGCTGTGTCTCTGCGGCGACGTCCACCGCCCCCCAGCCCACGAACAGCCCGGGCGCGCGCGCCGCTGCCAGCAGCTCCACCGCCTGATCGAGAAGGGCGTCGGCGTCGGGCGAGACCGGCGCCGGCAGCGCTGGCCGAAAATCCGGCACGTCGTCAGCGTCGCCCTGGAAAAGCTGCAGGTTGACGGGAATCTCGACGAAGACCGGGCCCGGCGTCCCGCTGATTGCCCGGTGGTAGGCCTCATAGATGGTGGGGATGATCTCCCGGTGCTCCTTGACCAGCCACGAGCCCTTGGTGAGGCCGGCCAGGATCTTGTGCTGATCCAGCTCGTGCAGCTGATAGCCGAACGGGACATCCGTGCGCGTGCCGCCCGAGATGATGAGCATGGGAATCCCGTCGAGAAACGCCTCGCCGATGCCGCTCATGGCGTGGGTGAGGCCGGCGGCCGGGACGATCACCAGCACGCCGATCTCCCCCTTTTGCGACGTGCGGCTGATGGCGTCGGCGATGAACGAGGCACCCCCTTCGTGGGTGACCAGCACCGGATGAATGCGCTCTGACTTGTTCAGCTCGTCGTAAAGCTCGGTGTTGTGGACACCGGGGATGCCAAAGGTGTGCGAGATCGGCAGCTGCTCCAGCGCGTGCCGCACCAGCCAGGCGCCGCTCTTCTTGCCGCTCACGTGGATCGCCTTGCCGACGCTCATCAGGTCACGCTCCTGCAATGGTTCTTCCGGCCACGCGGCCGGTGAGGATACAGCCGCCAAGAAAAGTCCCCTCCAGCGAGCCCGTGCCGTGAATCCCGCCGCCGCCGAAACCGGCCGCCTCGCCCACGGCGTAAAGCCCCGGCATGGTCGCGCCGTCCGGCCTCAGCACACGGCACTGCAGATCGGTCTGGATGCCGCCCAGGCTCTTGCGCGAAAGGATGAACTCGCGAATGGCGATGAGCGGCATCGCCTTGGCGTCCAGAATCTTCTGGTACTTGCAGATGCGTATCCGATCGCCGCGATAGTCGCGAAAGTTGGCCAGCCGGCGCAGCTGATCATCGTTGTGAAAGGCCGGGCCGCGATCGATCTGCGCGTCGTAATCACCGGCCGCCCGGGCCACCGCTTCGCCGTCGACGCGCAGGCCGAACAGGCTGCGCTCGTTCATCTTGTCGACCAGCTCGGGCAGGGTACCGGCCACCACCACGTCGTCGGGACACTCCTCGACCAGGCGCCGCACCAGCGCGTGGTTGCCGAACAGCAGATGGCGCAGCAGCAGCAGCTTGCTCTTGTTGCGAAAGGCCATCATGTAATCGGACCCGGACACCGCCAGCTCCTTGGCGGCGATCTTCCAGTTCATCAGCTGCCACGAATATTTTCCCGGCTGGCGCACGATGGCGTCGACCAGGAAACGCGTGTCGGCATAGCCGACCAGCGGCAAGGGACCGATGCGCTCGCCGAGCGCGTTCAGCCACAGGGCCGAGCGCGGCGGGACCAGGCTGAGCCCGTCGGCGGGTTTACGTTTCTTGGGGTGGTGAATCCCGGCGGCGTAGTGCCAGTGCTTGTCGAGGTGGGTGAGATTGCCGCCGTGGGCGGCCACCCTGTCATGCAAGAGGCCATCGCCATAGATGTGCGCCCCGTTGAGCAGGATCTCGGGCGGGTCGCCCCACTCCTTCAGCCAGTTCGCGCGCACCTTGCTGAGGTCGCCGCCGCAGATGCCCCCCGAGGCGATCACCACGTGCTCGCCGCGCGCCCGAAAAGCCCGGCCGTCGCGCATGCTCCGCCCCACCAGGCCGGTGACGCGCCCGCCGGTCAGCTCGACGTCGGAGACCTCGTGCTCGAACAACAGCTGTAGATCGTCGCGCCGGGGGTGCGCCGCAAGTGCGGCCAGCGTGCGAAAGATGATCTCGAATCCTGTGCCCCAGGTGATGTGCCAGCGCGGGACGCTGTTGCCCGGCCCGAAGATGCCACGCTCTGGCCAGTTCACCACCGGCAGGAACTGGATCTTCATGCGGTCGGTGAACTCGTAGATGTTCTCGCCCGAGGTCTCGCAATAAAACTTGGCCCAGCGGCGCGGCCATTCGTCGCCGGAGCCGAACCGGGCATAGCTCTCCCAGTCGCGGTAGGCCAGCTCGGGCGTGTCGCGAATGCCCATGCGCTTCTGGTGCGGGGTGCCGATGAGATGGATCCCGCCAAAAGACTCCTTGGCCAGCCCGCCAAAGTTCTCCTCCTTGTCCTTGTCGACAAGCAGGACCTTCTTGCCGTGGCCAAGCAGCTCGTACGCGGTCACGATCCCGGCCAGACCGCCGCCGGCGATCAGCACATCCGCTTCGAACGAGCCGTCGGCCATCGGGTCTTTCTAACTTGCGCCGCGGAGAGCACGCAAGGCGCGCGGCCATCCCGGCACGCAGGGCTTGCGTGAACACCTTCGAAGACCGCAGGTTCTGCGCGAACTCCGGACCTGCCTGACCTGCTGCACCCGCCACCGATCGCCAACCCTTTACCAATCGTGGCGTTCCAGCGTTTGCCGGCTGTGGTCTCTTCCTTGCAATCACCGTCAAACATGAGCGCGAATATGGGACAAGACGTTATTGCAACACCGTCGGCGGTTCCGCCGGCCGCCACTGACACCGAACCCGCCGTTTACGGCAGGCAGAGCCCCGCTGAGCGTTGGGAGATCGATCGGGGCGGCTCCAGCCTGACCTTCACGCTTCGTCAGATGTTGGTTCAACAGGTCTCCGGCAGCTTTGGATCATGGGGCGGAACGCTGTTCCTCGATCGCCGGCAGCCGTCTTTGTCCAGGATGACCCTATGGGTGGATCTGGACAGCGTCGACACCGAATCGATGGAACGCGACACCCACCTCTGCTCGGCGGAGTTCTTCGACGTCGCCCGCTATCCGCGCGCCACCTTCGAGAGCACGGAGGTGAAAATCGGCGACCGCGCTATCGTGGTGCGGGGTCGGCTGCGTCTTCACGGCATCGTGCAACACGTCGAACTATCGATCACCCCGATGGCCATGCCCGAGAACGCCACCATCGGTCAGCGCGAGACGTTTGACATGAGTGCCGCGTTGAATCGCCAGGCTTTCGGCCTGCGATGGAACGAGCGAAAAATTGAGCTCGTGGAGGCGGTGGTCGGTGATCAGATTCATCTCAACGCCCGCGTCGAGATGGTTCGGGCCATCGACCAGTCGTTGTTGGCCAGCAGCTGAGCGAGGGCGACCACGTTTTTTGAGTAACAATGCCCAGCCGCGGCGTCAGATCTCCAGTTGCAACTGCAACGTGAAGGCGGTCCAGTCGGCGTCGAGGCCGCGCACCAGGTCGTCGGCGCTGGGGATGTGGTTCAGCGCCGGGGCGCCGGCCTGGGCGTTGTGGTGCGAGACATCCATCATCAGCCAGACGTTGCGGGTAAAGCCGATGTTCATGGCCGCGCCGCCCACAAAACGACCGCCGCCGGCGTGGGTGAAATCGGCGTCCAGCCATTCGGCGCGCACCGCGGGCATCAGCATCACCTGCCCGGCCGGGAACAGATAACGGGCGATCAGCCAGGTCGACAGGAAACGAGTGGCACCGCCCCGGAAGGGAATGTCGGTGCGCGCGCCGTAGATGCCCTCGGCGCGCACCTCCAGGCCGGCGGCGTTGACGGTGACGTCGGCGCTGGTGGCCACGCCCTTGTCCAGCACCGGGGTGGCGGCGGTGGGGTCAGTCTTGTACTTGAAGCTGAGCGTGGTCGCCGGGCGCCAGGCCACGTCGGCGCCGAACCGGAGGTGCTTTTTGATCGGTTCGATCTCGGCGCGCGCGGTCAGTAGCTTCCACGGTTTGGCGTCGTACCCTTCCAGGCTGTCGCCCGAATAGCTGCCCACGTACAGGCGCAGCCAGTGTTTCTTGGGGAGCGGATCGACCTCGACCATCACGCCGACGTCGCGCCCCGCCCAGCCCAGGTCCTTGATGAAATTGTCGGTGGGTCCGGTGTCGGCCAGTTCAAAGCGAGCGATGGGCAAAAGTTCCAGCAACGAGAACGTCCGTTTGAACAGCCCGGCGGTGACGCGCACGCGCTTGGTCGGCTCTGCCTCGAGATAGGCCAGCTTCACCGACTTTTCAGCGTCGTCGTAAAAGATGTCGGCAAAGTCGACCAGGAATTTGGCTTTGACGTGCTTGCCGATGCGCGCCGTGAAGCGCAGGAAGGCGCGATGCAAGGTGAAGCCGTCGTCCTTCTGCGCGGTGAGATGTTGATAGAACGATTGGTGGGCAGCCTCGGAGGCCGTGTACGGCAGTCCGTTGCCGTCCAGCTCGCCTTCGCGCACCAGGCTGTCGGGATCGACCTGGGTCCGGCCATAACGAACCTGCAACAGCATGCGCGTCTCAAAGCGGGCCACCGCCTCATTGCCGAACGGATCCTCGCCGGTGGACGACATGCCGCTGTCGTCGGGTCCTGGCGCCTCCAGCACGGGGCCGGCGTCGCCGTCTTCCACTTCGCCGGGTTCCGGGGCGACCAGGTCGGGGGCCACTGCCTTCTTGTGCTTCTTGCCTTTCTTGCCGCTGGTTTCCGGCTCGGGCGCAGGCACAGGCGCAGGCGCGGGCGCGGCGACGTCCGGCGCCAGGTCAGCCGGTGGCGGCGCCAAGGGCAGTGCCGGTGGCGACGCCGCCGGCGCCGGTTGGGGCTGGGCGGGCGCCGGCGGGGATTCGGCGCTGGCGGCCTCGCCGTCCTTCTGAGCCCGCAGCGCCGGCGCCCAGGTCAGTGTCGCGATCAAGGCCAGCGTCGGGAAAAGTCGGCCGGAAAACATCGCCATGGTGACTCCTCGAAATTGCTAGGCGGAGGAAACAGAATTTTTGCGGGTACACTGAAACGAATGCCGGCGTTGCCTTCGTCCAAGCGGACGTACATCGATCCCCGCGATCTGCCGGCCATGAACCGCGCCACCGCCCGACGAATACTGGCCCAGCTGCGGCCGTACCGCGGACAGGCGACGCTGGTGCTGCTGGCCATCGTGGGCGGGGCGGCGCTGAACGCCTTGCCGCCGCTGCTGCTCAAACGCGTCGTCGACGACGCCATCCCGGCGCGCCACATCACGGCCTTGCTGGTGCTGTGCGGGGCGATGGCCGCGGCGCCGCTGCTGGCCGGGCTGCTGGGCGTGGCGCAGAAGTACCTGGCGGCGTTCATCGCCGAACGCGTCGTCCTCGATCTGCGGGTTCAGTTGTTCCAGCACGTACAGCGGCAGTCGTTGGGCTACTTTGCAAGCGCGCAACCGGGGGAGGTGGTGTCGCGCGTCCTGAACGACGTGCAAGGCGTCGGTCAGATGATGCAGGATAACCTGGTCAAGCTGCTTCAGAACACCATTGTTCTGGCCACCACCACCGCGGTGATCTTCAGCCTGGACTGGCGGCTGGGGCTGGTGGCCTTCGGTCTTCTGCCCGCCTTCGTGGTCCCCACGCGGCGCGTGGGCCAGCAGCGCAAGGGGCTGAAACGCGGCGTGCAGGCCCGCATGGCCGAGATGACCGGCATCCTGATGGAGACGCTGTCGGTCTCGGGCGCGCTGCTGGTCAAGGTGTTCGGCGCCGAGGACAAAGAAGCCGATCGACTGGCGCAGAAGGCGGGCGAGCTGATGACGCTGTCGCTGCGCCACAACCTGGTCGGCCGCTGGTTCCAGATGCTGATGAAGTACCTGGAAGAGCTGGGGCCGGTGCTGGTCTATGGGGCGGGCGGCTATCTGATCATTCGCGGCCAGCTGGCTCTGGGCACGGTGGTGGCGTTCGTGGCGTTGCTGCGCAAGCTGTACGGCCCGGCGTCGGACCTGGCCGGCGTTCACGTCGACGTGGTGACGTCGTATGCCTATTTCGATCGCATCTTCGCCGTGCTGGATCTGGACCCGGCCGTCAAGGACGCGCCCGACGCCCTCACCCTGACCTCCGTCGCCGGCGCTGTGACCTTCAAGGGCGTGTCATTCGCCCACGGCCTGGACGAGGCGGTGCTGCACGACATCGATCTGACAGTGGCCCCCGGGGAATGCGTGGCCCTGGTCGGTCCGTCGGGCGCCGGCAAGAGCACGCTGGTGGCGCTGATCCCGCGCCTGGCCGATCCCACCGCCGGCGCCGTGCTGGTGGACGGTCAGGACATTCGCACGCTGCGCCTGGCCTCGCTGCGTTCGCACATCGGCATCGTCACCCAGGAGAGCTTTCTTTTTCACGGATCGATCCTGGACAACCTGCGCTATGGCCGCGCCGACGCCACCGTCGAAGAGGTCACGGCGGCGGCGCGCGCCGCGCAGATTCACGACTTCATCGCGTCGCTGCCCCAGGGATACGACACCATCGCCGGCGATCGCGGCTATCGATTTTCCGGCGGCGAACGCCAGCGCATCGCCATCGCGCGCGTGCTGCTGAAGAATCCGCGGATCTTGATCCTGGACGAAGCCACCAGCGCCCTGGATTCCGCCAGCGAGGCGGCGGTGCAGGCGGCCCTGGAAAAGCTGATGGAGGGCCGCACCACCTTCGTGATCGCCCACCGTCTGTCGACGGTTCACAAGGCCAACCGCATCGCGGTCATGGAGAAAGGCCGCCTGGTGCAGATCGGCACGCACGCGCAGCTGGTGACGGGAGACGGCCTTTACGCCCGCTTGCACCGGCAGCAATACAGCGCCGCCGGTGGCGCGGCGATGTCCGGCTGATGGGCGCGCGTGTTTTGCGGTATTTTGCCGGCATGAAATCGGCGGCATCTCTGGTACTGCTGTTGGTGGCGCTGGTGATCGGTTGCGGCGGGACGCCCGCTGGGTCGTCCCCGCCGGACGGCGGTAGCGGCGGAAACGGCACCGGCACTGACGGAGCTTCCACGGACAGCGGCGGCACCGTTGACGGTGACGGCGCCGGTGACGCCGACACGGTTCTGGGCAGTTTTCTCGTCAATCTTGTCACCAAGGCCCCCGCGTACGCCGTGTTTCAGGGCCTGGTCAAAGACGGAGCCCAGCCACAGCTGATCATCTGGGACGACGTGGCCACAGGCAGCGGTTGCACGCTGCAGGCCCCCCGGGTTCCTTTCTGCAATCCCTCCTGCGCAAGCCTGGCCTGCGTCGCCGGCGGTCAGTGCGTCGGCTATCCGACCGCCCAGGACGTGGGAACGGTGACCGTGAAAGGGATCGGCAGCACCGATCTGGTGATCAACCCAATAAGCGCGATGTATTCCCGCGATCTGCCGTACCCGCCGGCCGCCGAAGGGGCGCCCATCGAGCTGAACGCCACCGGCGGCAAGCTGGGTCCCTTCACCATCAAGAGCACCGGCATCGCGCCGCTGGCCGTCGCCGGACCGATCCCGCTGGAATCTGGCAAGGCGTTGTCCCTGACCTGGACCGCGCCTGGAACGCCCGAGCTGACCCGCATGCAGATCAAGGTGGACATCAGCCACCACGGCGGCACGCGCGGTCAGATCCTGTGCGACGTCGCCGACAGCGGAACGCTGGAGATCCCCGAGCCGCTCATCACCAAGCTGATCGCCTTCGGGGTGGCCGGCTTTCCGTCGGTCACGCTGTCGCGCGTGGCCATTGGCTGGGCCAACGTCCCCGGCGGCCGCATCAGCCTGGAGGTCAGCTCCACCGCCCAGGTGGACGTGACCATCCCGGGGCTGATCTCCTGCACCGACACCACCGATTGTCCGATGGGCAAGACCTGCCAGCCCGATCAGTCCTGCAAATAGTTAGACCGGCGGATCGATAAAAAGGCTGCGCATTGGGGCGTCCCAAACGCCACACCGGCGGCTCACGTGCCCGCTCACGTGATAAGCTTCGGATCCAGGAACAAATTGGTGACAGTTTAGCGTCAATTGAGTCCCCCGTTGACCAGCGTACGAGAGAGGAATCAAGCCGTGCGGAGATTGTTGTTACCCGTGCGCGTTCGTGCGTCGTCCCGATCGCAGATGGTTGTCGCCGCAGGCATGGCCGCCGGGTTGGCTGTCGGACTGGCTGCCTGTTCCAGCGGCAGCGCCGGCCCGCCGGTGATCGTCGAGGGGACCTGTCAGGCGGCCGCTGGCGGCGATGCCCCCGACTTCCTGAAGACCATCGGCTGTCGCGCCGATTTTGACGTCCTGGCCTCGCAGCCGCTGGACGCCACCATCCCCGGCGCCCGTTCCGTGAAAGTGGTGCTTGATCAGCTGGACAGCGACGCCCTTTATTTTCAAAACAGCGTCAAGT
>JAXDMH010000085.1:0-12727 GCA_034666225.1 Myxococcales bacterium | reverse complement strand
GATCCCAGCGCCGTCGCCGGTGCCGCGAAGGGGCCGATGCCTGGCGCCTTCAAACCAGCTGTGGCCCGCGTGGCCAAGGCCGTCCCCGACGGCGACGACTGGCTGCACGAGATGGAGATCGAGGGCGAGCGCTTGCTGGGCAGCATCGCCGCGCAGAAAATCCAGCTTTTGGCTGCCAGCGGGCGGGCCATCCCCACGGCGCGCCTCAAGGCGCTGACCCCGCTGGTCGACAGCCTGCGCATGTTGCCGGTGCAGGCCGCGCTGGTCGACGGCGTGCTGACCATGCTCCGCCCCGACGGGCGCACCACGACGAAAGGACTGGCGGCGGCGCTGGGAGCCGGCGCGGCGAAAAAGGAGAACAAGCGAAGGAAGAAGGACGTCGCCGACACGGACGCGGACGCTGGCGTCCTCAGCTACTTCGCCTTCGACCTGCTTTATCTCGACGGGTACGACCTGCGCGGCGTCACGCTGGAAGATCGCAAGCAACTCCTGAACGCGCTGGTCGCCGCGGGCGCCGCCGAGGCGCCGCTGCTGCGCCTGGCCACGCACATCAGCGGCGGCGGCGCGCGTTTTTTCGCCGAGGCGTGCAAGGTCGGCATCCCGGCCGTGGTGTCAAAGCGGCGCGACCATCGCTATCAGCCGGCGGCAAAACGCAGCGCTGCTGCGAGCTGGCAGCTCACCTATTGCACGAAGGAGGCGGGCAAAGAGGCGGCCAAAGCAGACGCGGTGCCGCCGGCGTCGCCGCCTTCGCCGCCCAAGACCCACCCACGAAAGTCTGCCCACCCTCCCGACAAGATCGAAGGCGTCCGACTCTCCTCGCCCGAACGTGTCCTGTGGGCCGACCTCGGCTTCACCAAGCACGACCTCGCCGTCTATTACCAGATCGTCGCCAGGCGCGCCCTGCCCCACATCGTGGGCCGACCGCTGACGCTCTTCCGCTGCCCGGAAGGCGTGGGGACGCCCGGGGCCCAGCCCTGCTTTTACATGAAGCACGCGAATTTCTCGGTCCCCGGCAACGTCGAGCGGATCAAGTTGAAGGAACGCAACGAGGCCAACGAGTACCTGGTCATCCGCGATCTCTCCGGCCTGATGGCCCTGGTGCAGATGAGCATCCTCGAGATTCACACCTGGGGCTCGCAGGCCGACGACGTCGAACGCCCCGATCGCATCGTGATGGATCTGGATCCCGATCCCAGCGTGAAATGGGAGGACGTGGTGGTGGCCGCCCACCTCATCCGCCAGCGCTTCGAGGCCATCGATCTGGAAAGTTTTGTAAAGAGCACCGGCGGCAAGGGCCTGCACGTGGTGGCGCCGCTCCACCCTGCCCTGTCCTGGGACAAGACCACGGCGCTCTCCCGCGCGGTCGCCGAGGAGGTGGCCCGCGGCGCGCCCCAGTTCTTCACCACGGTGATGGCCAAGGACAAGCGCAAGGGAAAGATCCTGCTCGACTACATGCGCAACCACCGCGGCAGCACGGCCGTGGCGGCCTTCTCGACGCGGGCCCGGGCCGGCGCCCCCGTCTCCCTCCCGCTGACCTGGGACCAGCTGACGCCCACCCTCGATCCCAACCAGTTCACGGTGCGCACCGTGCCCGACCTGGTGGCCAGCCAGAAGGTCGATCCCTGGGCCCGCTATTTTCGCCTCAAGCAGAAGGTCAGCGCCGGCGCCCGGCGATTGCTCAGCGGACAGGCTTGATGTCGTCGCCGTCGACGACGTAGATCAGCGGGGCGTCGACACGGGCGTGGTCCGCCCCGAATTGCACGTTGCCGGTCAGCCCCTCGAACGTGCCGGCGCCGAGAGCCTTCAAGACGTCCGCGCGCGTGCGGGCCCCGCGCGCCGTCGCCGCCCGCAGCACCGTCACGCCGTCGTAGGCATAGGCCTCGGTGGCGCGGGGATCTTGTCCATAGGCGGCCCGGTAGGCCTCGACGAAGGCGCGGCTGCGCGGATCGTCGTCGGCCGCGAAGAAACCGGGCGACAGCAGCGCGCCCTGCACGTAACGACCGGCGTTCTGCAGCAGCCGCGGCGACAGATCGTTGGCGGGCGACAGCAGCAGAATGTTGCGCACGCGCGGCTTGCCCGGTTCGGGCGGCGGCCGCGGCTTGCCCCAAGGCTGCGGCCACAGATCGGCGACCGCCAGCGCGGGGGCGATCAGCTCCAGGCGATCGGCGGAATCGGCGACGAAGATGGCTTGCGGTGGCCCCTTCTTGATGGCCGCCACCGCCGCCGAGAACGACGTCGCGCCGGCCACGTAGGTCGCCTCGCCGGTGATGCGCCCGCCGCCAGCCACGATCTCGCGCCGGAAAGCCTCGCGCATCCGTTTGCCGAAGGCGCTGTCCGGTCCCAGGATGGCCACGTCGCGCACCCCCAGCTTCAACGCGCGCCGGGCCAACTCGGCCACGCGCACCTCGGGCGGATGCACCAGCTGGAATGCGGTCGTGCCGGCCCCCGGCGTCTGATCGTCCAGCGTCAGCAGCGGCAGCCCTTCCTGCGTGGCCTGGCTGATGGCGGCCGCAGCCGCTTTTCGTTCGGCGCTGCCGATCATGCCGATGACGCTCTCTGCGTGGGTCAGCTCGACCACGCTGCGCGCCGCGCGGTCCGGATCGGTGGCGGTGTCGCGCACCACGACCTGGGCGGCGCCGCCACCCGCGCCGCCGGCCAGCCCGCCCGCCGCGATCAGCACGGCGCGCATGGCCGCGTCGCCGACCGGTTGAAACCGCCCGGACAGCGGCAGCGCCAGGCCGATGCGCGACGGATCGCCGGGCCCCGCCGTCTGTACCGGCTCTTCGAAACCGGTGGCGTGGCGAGCGCGGGCCGTCTCGCCGTCCAGCGTCGACGCCTCCGCGGACGCCGCCGACGCGCGCAGGTAGGCGCTGGCGCGCGGACCCAGCACGGCCCGCGCCAGTCCCTTGGGCGGGGCAGCTTCAAAAGCACGCCAGGCCGCTTCGCCCGACATCTGCGCGGCGATCTGCTCGGCGCGCTGGCGGGCATAGGCGCGCTCGAACTCCTTGGCCCCGCGGAAGTAAGCGTCCCAGAGATCCAGGGCCAGCACGAAATCGCCGCCGGCCGCCACCGCCTCGGCCAGGGCGCCGCGCAGCTCGACCAGTGATTCGTCAGGCGCGTCCCCCGGTTGCCGCGGCAGGTACGGCGACAGCAACTCGCGGGCGCGCGCAGCGTTGCCGCCGCGGGCCTCGGCCAGGCCCAGATAATATCGGGCCGTCGAGGACAAGGTCGGATCCGGCGCCGAAACGCTGACCAGCGGATCCAGCAGCGCCCGGGCCGCCGCGGCGTCGCCCCGCAGAAGCGCCAGCCGCCCCAGCATGATCTCCGCCGCCGGTCGCGCCCCATGGGCGGGGTTGACCTTGACGAAGGTTTCCAGCGCCGCCCGCGCTCCTTCCCGGTCGCCCTGTTCAAAGCGGGTCTTGGCCTCCCGAAAATCTGCATCCGCCGGGGCCTCTACTGTGCCGGCAACGCCGCCTCCTGGCGCAGTCGCCGGCGGCGGCTCCGTGGCCGAGCCGTTTCCGTCGGGAGCGACCGGCGGTGGCAGCGGCTGGCCCGCCCCCAGGCTGCCCGGGTGCACCTGGGCCGGCGCGGTGGTTGCGCACGAGGCGAACACCAGAAACATGACGATCGTGCGCCGCACCATGATCCTTTCTAAGTCTGATCCCGCCCGCTGTCGCGTTTTTGCCGTGGAACAAGCCCTTCCGCCGCGGCCAGGGTCTTGCGGGTGAAGCTGGAAATCCCCAGCGTGGCCAGCTCGTTTGTCGCCACCCAGCGGACGGAAGATGCTTGCGATGCCTGCGCTGCCTTGGTTGCCCTCGCGGCGGCGCCACCGGCCGTCTCGCCGACCGCCACCGCATAGACGTCGGCGGTCAGATCGCGGTGGGTGAAAATGTGCCTGACCTCGCCGCGCAGCTGGGGCTGGCCGCTGCTGGGAATCACGCCACTTTCTATCACCGCCTGTCGCGCGGCCGCCCTTCCGTCGGCCTTTCCGTCGATGGGCGCCGACGGCAGGGCCCACGTGCTGGCCAGCAGCTGACCCTCGGCGCGGCGAACCAGCAGGACCCGCCCGGCGCGGGTCACGTAGGCGCAGGCGACGCGCACGGCCGGTCGCGGCGCCTTGCCCCGCCGCGCGGGAATGACGTCAGTCAATCCCTGGGCGCGCGCCGCGCAGTCTCCGCGCAGCGGACAGTCGTCGCACGCCGGCCCCGTCGCTGAACAGACCAGCGCCCCCAGCTCCATCACCGCCTGATTGAAATCGCCGGCCCGCCGCAGCGGCACGTCCGCCAGCCCCAGCGCCCGCAGCCGCAGACGCACCGCCGGCCCATCGACCACGTCCCTCACGCCGTGCAGCCGCGCCATCACCCGCGCGCCGTTGCCGTCCAGCGCGAAGGTGCGCGCGTCGAAGGCGATGGCCGCCACCGCGGCGGCCGTGTACGCGCCCACGCCCGGCAACGTGGCCAGCGTGGCCTCGTCGGAAGGGATCTCACCGCCGTGCTGGGCCACCACCGCTATGGCCGCCCGGTGCAGGTTGCGGGCGCGGGCGTAGTAACCCAGCCCCGACCACAGCGCCAGCACATCGTCCTCGCGCTCCGCCGCCAGCGCGCGCACGTCGGGAAAACGAGCGACGAAGCGTTCAAAGTACGGCACCACCGTGGCCACCACCGTCTGCTGCAGCATGAATTCAGAGACCAGCGTGCGGTAAGGGCTGCGCACCCGCCGCCAGGGCAGATCGCGGCGCACGCGGTCGTACCAGGCCAGCAAGGGGCGCGAACGCTTCATCGAAAGGCCACCACCACCGCGGCGGCGATCAGGCCAAACGAGATCAGATATTTCACCTGCAGCCCTTCGCCCAGCCACAGCCAGGCGAACAGGATGAACACCAGCAGCGTGATCGCTTCCTGCAACACCTTCAGTTGATAGGCGCTCATCACCCGATAGCCGATGCGATTGGCCGGCACCTGCAGCATGTATTCGAAAAGGGCGATCCCCCAGCTGGCCAGGATGGCCACGATGATGGGCGCCTTCTTGAAACGCAGATGCCCGTACCAGGCCACGGTCATGAAGAGATTCGACAGGACAAGCAATCCGGCGGCGGTCAGTCGTTCAGTCATGTCGGCGCCGAATTCTATAGTACAAAGAGGTCATGGCATGGAGCCGCAGCGGAGGTCCTGAACGCGAGGATCCCACCGTCGCCGTGGAGCGCGGCCAGATCGACCCCATCTATTGCCTGCACGGCGCCGAACGATACCTGGTGGACCGCTGCCTGGCCGCCATCCGCAAGGCCGTGCTGGGCCCGACGGCCAGCGGGCCCAGCTTCAACGCCGACAGCTTCGAGCTGAAGGAGACCAGCCTGACCGCCGTGGTTTCGGCGGCGCAGACCCTGCCCATGTTCGCCACCGGACCGTCCAGGAAGCGGCTGGTGGTCGCCAAGGGTGTCGACGACGTGAAGGCCGACGCCCTCGAGCCGTTGCTGGCGTACGTGGCCGATCCCAACCCGTCGACCTGCCTGGTCTTGATCGGCGAAAAGATCGACACCCGTTTCAAGGTCTTCGCGGCCCTGCGCAAGGCCGGCTTTCTGCACGACTTCCCTCCCCTGCGCGACCGCGAGCTGAGCGCCTGGCTGACGCGCGAAGCGCGGGCGCGCAACCTGACCCTGCAGGGCGACGCGGCCACCACGCTGGCCGAGATCGCCGGCCCCGACCTGGGACGCCTCAGCCAGGCGCTGGAGCAGCTTTCGCTGTACGTCGGTCCTGGCCAGCCGATCACTCTGGACGCCGTCGATGATCTGATCGCAGAAACCCGCCAGCGCGGCGTCTTCGAGCTGACCAAGGCTATCGGCGAAGGCGACGTCGCCCGTTCGCTGCGCCTCCTGGCCAACATGCTGCGCAACCGCGAGCCGGCCCTGCGCATTCAGTACATGTTGCTGCGTCAGCTGCGGCAGATCTGGCGCGCCAAGGAGCTGGCCGCCGCCGGAGCGCCGCGCGCCGAGATCGCCAGCGCCGTGGGCATCGCCCCGTTCTTTCTGGACGACGTTCTCAATCCGGCGCGCCGCATGTCCACCGCCGCGCTGGAGCGCAGCTATGAGCGCCTGTACCAGGCTGACCGCACGCTGAAATCGTCGCGCGTCGATCCCGACCTGATCCTGTCCAAGCTGGTGCAGCAGCTGACCGAGGACGCCTCGTCGCGGCGTCCCGGTGCCGGCCCGGCCCGCTGACTACTTGAGGCGCGCGACGGCCAGGGTCAGCCGCGCCACCGATCGGGACGCCGTGCCGCGCTTGATGACGCCCTTGGAAGCCGCCTTGTCGATAGCCTTGATGGCCGACGGCAGCAGGGTCTTCGCTTCGCTGGCGTTCTTCGAACCGATGGCGGCGCGCACGCGTTTGACGGCGGTTCGCATCGCGGTCTTCTGGGCGACGTTGCGCGCGGTGCGGGTGATGCGCTGACGGTTGGCTTTCTCTGACGACTTGATGTTGGCCATGACGTTACGTGCCGCGCATCATGATGATCGGGCCTGGCGTTGTCAAGGTGGCGCGGTCAAGCCGGGGCGTGGCGTTCAATCCAGGCCGACCTTCTCCAGGTCATTCTCGTCCATGCCGAAGAAATGCCCGGTTTCGTGCAGCAACGTGGTCCGGATCTCCTGGCGCAGGTCGTCTTCCGACGCCGCCGAGCGCTCCAGGTTGCGGCGAAAAAGCAGAATCTGCGTCAGTCCCGGCTGCCCGCCGACGTGCGAGATCTCCGGATGCGGCGTCCCGGCGAACAGCCCCAGCACGCGCGGATCCAGCCCGCTCTCGATGTCGGCCTCCGCCGGCAGATCGCTGATGACGATGGGAACGTCGCGCAGCAAGGCCCTGGCCCGCGCCGGCAACTCGCCGAGAGCGCTCTCCGCCACGGCGGCCAGCTCGCGCTCGTCCAGGCGCACGGCGAAGTCAGCGTCATCGGCCCGGGCGTCCAGCTGCCACGATTTTTTCCAGGCCGCCCGCATCCCTTCGCTGTCGTCCAGCTCTTCGCAGGCGATCCCCAGCGTGTACCAGGCGTCGGCCATGTCGGGGTCGCTCCCGGTCAGCGTCGCCAGGCGATCGCGGGCCTGCGCCGGCTCGCCGATGGCCAGCCACAGCTCGGCGATCTCCAGGGCCAGCATGGGATCCCCCAGCGAGACGTCCGGTGCCGGCAGATCCTGCAACGTCTCCTTGGCCTCGTCGACCTCGCCCAGCTCGGCCTCCAGCCCTGCCTTCAGGGCCAGCGAGCTCAGGTACTCGGCCTCTTCATCGGCCAGATCCAGGGCCCGGGCCGCGTGTCGGCGCGCCTCGGCCGTGGTCTCGGGCTGCACCGCCAGCAACTCGGCCAGCCACAGCTCCGGCGTGCACCACTCCGGGTCGGCCTTGGCCGCCTGGCGCAGCAGCGGAATGGCGTGGTCGTGATCGCCGTCCTCGCGAAAGCAAGCCGCCAGCAGCAGCAGCGCCGGCGCCATCTGCTCGGGCGACCGCTCCGGTTGATCGCCGCCGGCGTCTGGCGTCGCCACCGCCTCGTCGGCAATTCGCCGGGCCAGGGCCCGATCGCCGCGTTCCAGCGCCTGCCAGCCCTCTTCCAGCTTGCGCTCGAACTCGTCAGGCTCGTCGTCGTCGTCCCGCTGGCCGTCTCGTTGATCGTCGTTCGCGTCGTCCGTCATGCGTGGTCGCTCATTTTGGCTTGCGCTTCGCCTTGGGGTCGCAGTGCGCTGTCACCGACCAGAACGGCCAGCGTCTCCAGCATATAGCAAGCGGCCACGTCCGTGGTGCGTTGTGCATCGGCGGGCGAACCGATCGGCGGCGCCACCTCGACCACATCACCGCCCAGCAGCGACACCGCCCCGCCCACTTGAGAGATCAGCGAACGCACGAACGCCACCGACAGCCCGTCCGCCGCCGGCGCGCCCGTCGACGGCGCCAGCGCCGCGTCGGTGGCATCGATGTCGTTCGACAGATACACCCGCCGCGCGCCGATGGTCCGCAGATGCGCCAGGAGCTCGTCGATGATCGCCTGGTCCCCGCGCGCCCGAATGTCATCCATCCAGAATTGCCGCACGCCGAGCGTGGTCTCCCAGTGGGCGCGCGGGCGACCCGACGCTCGCACCCCGACCTGCACCAGGCGGCCACCCCGGCCCAGCAGTTCATTGGCGTGATAGGCCCACGTCGCAAAACAGATCTTGATGCCCAACCGCTGCGGCAGAAGATCGGTGTGCGCGTCGAGGTGAACGATGGCCCACGGCTCGCGCACGTGGCGCGCCAGCGCGGCGACGACCGGCCAGGCCACCGAATGGTCCCCGCCCAGCATCAGCAGGCGCACCCCGGGGTTGATGCGCAGGAGCCGATCGACCACCGCCTCGGCGATCGACAGCGGCGCCACCGGCAGGCGATCCGCCCGCGGATCGCCGCCGTAGATCGCCGCGCGGGTGGCCTGGACCTGGCGCGCGTCCAGCATCTCATCGCTCAGCAACTGCGGCACCACGAACACGTCGCCGACATCGACGATGCCCAGGCGGCGGGAGATCTGGGGAAAGTCCGGGCGAAGGCGCAGCGCCGCCGTGCGCACGCCTTGCGGCCCGTAAGCGGCGCCCCGCACCAGACCGGCGCCGCAATCGGAGGGGATCCCCAGCACCACCGTCTTCGCCGTGGCGATCGCCGCGAACGAGGCACGCCACGCGGAATCAATGGCGGCGGCGTCGGCGGCCCCGTACAGCGTCCGCTGCAGCGCCTCTTGCTCGGCGCGCCCGGTGCTGACCGTGAAGATGCCCCCGCCCGCCGGCCGCAACATCAGCGCCAGCTCATCGACATCGGACGCTGGCGACACGGCCGTCATCACCTGAGCATAAACCCGCTCCGTGAATGACGCGCGTCGATCTCGATCGGTGACGGTTTCACAACCACGCGCTGCGCGCCCGACGAAGTCCCCGATTTCGTGGTCGCCCTACTCTTCCTTGGGTCGAAAATCGTCGGCGTTCAGGTGAAACCGCTTGGCCCAGCGATAAATCAGGGCTGGTTTGCGATCCAGCTCGCGGGCCACGCGCAGCATGTTGCCCTGAAACCGTCGCATGATGTCTTCCAGCTCGCCCTTCGACGGCGGCGGCCGGGAGACCCGTCCCGACGAAGAGATGCGGGTTCGTCCCGACGCCGCGGAGATCGCCGCCGGCAAATGTTCGAGGCCAATGCGCTCGGCGTCGCGCGACAGCGCCTCGGCCGACGTGATGACCTTTCCCAGCTCACGCACGTTTCCCGGCCAGGCGTGGACGCAAAGGGCCTGAAACGCCGCCAGATCGAAAGCCCGGCGCCGGGGCCCCAGCAGGAACGCCATCAGCGCGCCGACGTCCTCCATCCGTTCGCGCAAGGGGGGAATGCGAGTCGGCTCGGCGCCCAGGCGCGCCGCCAGATCGGCGCGCAGACCGCCGGCGCCGGCTTTTCCAGGAGGCGCCGTCCGACTGGTGGCGGCCAGGATGCGCGTGTCGATGCGCCGAGGGCGCGTTCCACCCACCGGCACCAGCAGGCGATCCTGCGCAAAACGAAGCAGCTTGGTTTGAAGTTCTGGCGCCATGTCGCCGATCTCGTCGAGGAACAGCGTTCCCCCTTCGGCCTCTTCGATGATTCCCGGCTTGGACGCCGTGGCCTGCGAATGCGCGCCGCGGACATATCCGAATAGTTCGCTCTCCACCAATTCACGGGGCAGCGCCGCGCAGTTGACCGCGACGAAGCGTCCGCTTCTTCCGCTAGCCTCGTGGACGGCGCGAGCGTACACTTCCTTCCCCACCCCCGTCTCACCGGTGAGGAGAATCTCCTCACCGGCCGTCGCAAGCTTGCGAAGGTTGCTGCAAATCAGGGCAAAGGCAGGGTTAGCCGTTGGAACCGGACCAAGAGGAGCCGCCAGTTCGGCTCTGATGGCGGCCACCTCCGTGGCAGACGCCATCCGAAACACAGCCACGTGTGATCCAATGAAGATCAGCGATCCATCGCGCAGTTTCACCCGTGGTTGCGCCACCGCGCCGTCGACCACCGTCCCGTTGGTGCTGTTCAGATCGATCAGCTCGTATCCGTCACCGGCGCGCAGGATCTGGGCGTGCTGACCGGAAATCATGCGGTCGGGCGCCGCCCAAGACGCAGAGCCCGGCTCAAGGTTCGTGACGTGGCGTCTTCCCAACCTCAGCAGGTTCTGAAATGTCACCAGACGGTCGGACGCCTCCGGCATATCGCCGTTTACATTGCCGAGGACGATGAGCAGCGGGGTCTGTTTCGGCTCGCCACGCCGGCGTTGGTTTGGAACCAGCGTGACGCTGTCTTTTGGCGTGATCACGATGGGCGCTCCCACCAAGGCGGGTCGGTGCCGACCGAAAAAAGTTTTGTCACTGACACCAATGCTGGTCTGTCGCCCCGCAAAGCCCGCGAGGTGACGTCTACTCCAATGGCTTCTACTTTGCTCTAACCAGGTTTGCAACGCAGACGTTGAGTCGGAGACGACTGCGTTTTTCATAAATCAGCCGACAAAACCAACAAGCACAGGGGGAATCGCATGATCAAGAAAATCGCACTCGGTGGAATCTTCATCCTCGCCTCGGCCTTCAGCCTCTCCACGGCGACCGCGGTTACGGGAACGCAAACCACGAAGCAGTCATCGCAGTCGCCCAAGCCGGTGGTACCGCACGGCCTTTGCCCAGGCAAATGCTGAGCGTTGCCAGGTGATCAGCGACTAATGAAGTCGCAGCTCTGAAGCCTCTGCGCTGACGGCTGCGACTTCATTCTTGTTCGCCGCAGCAGGAAACCGCGAATACGGGCACCCGTAATCGGCCGAGTTCGATTCGCCTGCTGCGGTTCTCCGACCGGTTGCCCGGCCGGTGCCTGCAAGCAGCTCAACCCACTCCGCCCTATCGTCAGACCCTTGGAGAACCCAGATTGAGTCATCCGACGACCAGCGGGGTGCGCAATCCATTCTGGCAGGCCCCAAATCCTTTGCGGCGCCGTCCTGAGACAAAATGAACAGTCGTGATCGGGATACGGCGCTCAGGAACGCGACTCGATTACCGTCCGGCGAACCGATCGGGAAAATGGGGAGGACGTCGGCGGAGTACAACACTCGACACGCTCTGGTCGAGAGGCTGCACTGAATAATCTCCCGTCGATCGGCTTTCACGTACAGCCAGTTGTCCTGATCTGCGAGAAACGAAGGCGTCAGATCGGCTGGTCCAGTCGTCAGGGTCTCGTACTCTTTATGGCCGGAACGTCGGAATCCAATGAAGAGATCTCCTCCTGGCTGCAATGTCTCAGATAAAAGATCCCCTCGCGCTGAGACATCGGGATTGTAACTCTTCCCATCGAAGGTCAACTGGATCGTCGGACGACCGTCATGAGTTGACCAGACGTCGCTTCGCACCCGCTGGGCTAGAAAAGCGATTCTGCCCTCGACCGTCATGGCTTCTCGCAGTTGGGCTCCCGGTATCAGTCCCATCCGAATGGGGCTCGTCACCAATGGCGGCAAATCGACCAGAATGACGTTGCCGCCTTCTTCGTATGACATCAGCAGGTCCATACCGTTCCGGCCGAAAGAGATCTCCTTTGATGACTTGCTGAGGGTCAGCGTTTTAAGGACTTGGAGCGACGGTAAGGCGTGAAACACGATCGTTTTATTGAAAGAGCTGTCCATGTAGCGCAGTGCCAATACGTTGCCACCTGGATTGACTGCCTTCCCGATCACGGAACGGGCCCCGGAGACCCCGTCGGTCACGATTGTCGACGTCATGAGAGGCATCGAGAATATCGCTGCGTGTCCATCGTCGACCGAGTAGGCAAACTCGTTTCCGTTACGCAACCAGACCGGCTCCACTCCCGTAGTCAGGGAGCGAGCTTGGCTTCCGTCTCCGGTTGGAGACAGGAAGATCTGTCTTCTGCCATTCGCGTCGAACTTTTCATACAGGAGCTCGTTTCCCGTTGGCGAAAGCTGAGGGCAGCCACTGGCATAGGTATCCGTACGGAGATCTGATTCGCGTCGCTGTCCGGTCGCGATATCGATGTCTTCAGCGACGCGAGGCTTCCCCCAAACCACGCGAATTTTCCGCGACTGCTCGAGGAAGGAAACACAGTGAACCTTTCCATTCAGGGTCGCCAACTGGTCGGATGTGGCAGTCCAGTTTTCGGCAATGCCAGAAGGAGAGGAGATAACGCGGGAGCGATTTTCGGACGTTCCAGCGGCCGCGGTGCTCCAAAGTGTCCGGGTGCCTAGCAAGGCCACGATTGACGCGATCGATAGGAAAGCCGCGATTGCCCATCCCGCACGACGACGTCGAACCGTTTTCAGACTGGAGAAGGCCGAGCCCTTGCCCCCCGACTGCTCGGTTGTTGTAAGACTGCGAAGGACTTCCCCGGCGTTCGCCGGTCGCTTCTCCGGACGCTCCGACGCGCACAGGCCGCACAGCTCGGCGAACTGGCGGTGCAATGCCGGCCCGTCCTTGTCCACCGGCGAGCGAAAGATCCGCTCGTTGTCGACGACGTCCCACTCCGGCCGCTTGCCGAACACGATCTCGTGCATGGTCACGCCCAGGGCCCAGACGTCGGAGCGAAAGCCGGCCGGATCGCCCATCACGATCTCGGGCGCCATGTACGAGGGCGTTCCCACAAGCACGGTCACCGTCGGCACCTGGTTGGGGTTGGTGGCCAGACCGAAGTCCGACAGGACGACGCGTCCGTCCTCCATGCGCAGCAGGTTTTCCGGT
>JAXDMH010000084.1:0-9310 GCA_034666225.1 Myxococcales bacterium | reverse complement strand
GCAGGTTGCCGCTGGGCGACGAGTGATAAGGAAATTCGCTGTCGGCCGACAAAGACAACCGCGCCTTGACCGTGTTGCCGCCGCGGTCGCTGCCGCCCGGCGCGGCTTCGTCGGTGGCGGCGTGCATCGGCTGGTGAAGGTCAGCGACCAGATGCACCACGAAACGCAGCGCCCGTCGCCGGGAAACCAGGGGCGCCGCCTTGTCGCGCAAGATTGCCAGCTGCGCCGTCAGCGCCTGCACGGCGCAGTTTCCGTGCGGGCAGTCTCGGCTGGCGTCGTACGCCGCGGCGCCGAGGGGAATGTCGACAAAGTGCCAGCCCGCCGTCTCGGGATGGGGATCGCGCCAATCATCCGCCCAGCTGGCGATATCAGGCAGGCTGCGCCCGTCCAGCAGAACGACCAGTGATTTGCGCGCTTTTTCGGAGAGATGTTTCTCCGCGAGGCGCGCCACGATGACATGCCCGTCCGGCCCCCAGGCCGCCGCGTCGAGCGACCAGCCGGTGAAAAGCAACACCACCAGCAACCACAGGCGCGGCCATTTCATGGACCGTCACCCTAACCCGGAACGACGACGCGACGCTAAAAGCGGCCGACAAATCCGACGCCGTTGCCGTCGCGGCCAAGGCGCATCGGCGTCACCTGAACCATCGCCAGGTCGTTGCGGATCAGCACGTTCCGCGGCGACATGATTCCGTAGATGATCAGCCCGGCGCCCAGCCCCTGCGTCAATCCGTCCAGCACCAGCGCATAGTCCAGCGTTGCCGAGTGCGAATAGCCGATCTCGAAGAAGGGTCCCAGCACGGGTATCCAGAGCGGTCGCACGCTGGTCTCGTTTGCGTCCTCGCCGATGGAGGCGATCAACGACGAGTAGAGGTACGGGATGCCGAAGGTGATCAACCCCGCGATGATCGACCCTCTGCGCATGCGCGTCTCCGGGTGGTAGCCGGGCGGCACCGGTAGTTCGGGACGCCAGTCCGTGATCATGCGCGGACCGGACATCGCCACGCTTTGCGGCAGGTACGAGGGCTGCGTCGTCTGTGACAGCGGCGCCACGTACTGGCCATTCGGTGCCACGGCACCGGGCGGCGGCGGTGGCCAGCCAGGGTACTGCGGCGGTTGCTGTTGATAAGGGTACTGCTGGGGCGGCGGCGGCCACTGCCCCGCTGGCGGCGGCGCCCCGGGAGCAGGTTCAACCTGCGGCGCCGGTGTCGCACTTTGGGTCTGGGCCCACGCCGGAGACGAGAGCACAACCGTGACAACTGCTGCAACTGTCCGAAGTTTAGAGTGTTGGGCGTTCATGGTCCTCACCCTTTGCAAGACACATGACAACCCCACCTGTCGCATTTTTCATCGCGATCCACATCGGCGGAAGGCGCCCGGCGCTTTCGCTTCACCACCTCCCCGGTGAATCCTCACCAGCACACTCGGACGGACACGGTACGGACCGACGACCTGTCCGGGGGAAGAGCATCACCGCCGCCCGCACCAACGCCCGCCCCTCACCCCACCCTCTCCCCGCTGCGCGGGGCGAGGGAGAAGGAAAAGACAGCGCCGCGCGGCGAGCGTGAACAGCGCCGGAGCGAGCGAAGCGAGCGTGAACAGCGCCGGAGCGAGCGAAGCGAGCGCGTTATCGACCGGAGCGCGGGCTCTGCCCGCGCGGCTCACCTTGCGCGAGGCGCCGGGGAGGGCCCGCGGGAGGGGCCAGCAGGCCCCTTCCGCGAGCGAGCGTAGCGAGCGTCAGCAGGCCCCTTCCGCGAGCGAGCGTAGCGAGCGTCTCTAGAAGCAGATCTGAGGCATCCCGCAGTTGGGCGGAATCATGTCGTTCACGCAGGAGTCCTGCGGATTGTACAAGGCCAAGGCGGCCGCGCTTCCGGCCTTCTGGCACTCCATCACGCAGTTATCCATGGCGGTGTTGCCGGCGTCGTCGGTGCCGGCGTCGTCGTCCGCCACCGTGCCACCGTCGGGTCCCATGCCTTCGTAGCACTTGTTCTCGCAGTTATAGATGGCGAGACAGCCCGGATCGGCGGCGCAGGCGACGATCACCGAGCAGCAGTTTTCCTGCATGCAGCTGACGCACATGGCGTTCTGGGCGTTTTCCTTCCAGGTGGTGGGCAGAACGCAGTTTGCGTTGTTCGAACCGCCGCTGCCGGAAGAGGTGGTTCCGCCCGAGCCGGTGCCGCCGGTGGTTCCCCCGCTGCCACTTCCGGTACTGCCGCCGCTAGAAGCCGATGAGCCGCCGCTGCCTCCGTTGTTGCTGCCGCTCGACGAACAGCCAGCGGTCAGCCACGACACGGCCACCAGCGCAACACACCCAGCCAGGATCTTTCGCATAAAAGCCTCCAAGTTTTTTTCTGTAAACCTGATCTCCGTCTAACCCGGTCCCGCCACCTGCAATGCGCACATTCTTATCATTTTTGTGGACATTAACGGTACGGATCCCCACCAGGTTTCCGGGGCGGTCATCCCCGAAACGGAGACACGCCGGCTGCACAAAATGGGAAAGGCCTGGAACCCGCAAAGGGTTCCAGACCTTTCACTCACTACTTGCTGCGAACTGGCTACGGCTTGGCGGCTTCGCTCTTGGCCTTCGCGGCCTTCTTGTCAGAGTTGGTGCCGGCCTCTTCTACTTTGTTGCCCGACTTCTCCATGGTCTCGGCGGTATCGGCGCGCGCTTCGCCGGCCTTCTGCTCGGCTTTGCCCTTCTTCTGCAGCCGTTTGCCGCGCGCCTCTTGCGCCTCGTTGCCGGATTTCTCACCCGCTTCCTCGACCGCCTTGCCCTTCTTTTCCAGCTGTTTTCCACTCGCCTTCTCGGCGTTGGCGGCTTTTTCTTCCTGGTTCCCTTTTCGCTCCAGTTCATTGCCGGCCGATTTGGCCGGGCTTTCACAGAAAGCGTAGGAAGGGACGATGGCCAGCGTGGCGGACAGGACAGCAGATTGAATGATCCGTTTGCTCATGTAGGTCTCCTTGGCACATCCAGGTGCCTTTCGGGAGAAACTGGGACCGCAAGCGGCAATGGCAAGGTGCCTAGGCCGCTTTAGCCAGGCCGGCCACCGCGGCGACGGCCCGGTCAACCTCCTCGGGCGAGTTGAGAAGGCCCGGGGTCAGTCGCGCGTAGGACGTGGCGTATGGCGTTTCGCTGGCGATGATCTTCTTTTCACGCAGGCGATTGACCACGTCATCGGCCGAGAGGCGGGCCACCTCGAAACAGACGATCCCGGCCGACAACGTCGACTGCCGCGGCGTGTGCACCTTGACGTTGGCGATGCCGGCCAGACCGTCCATGCAACGCCCGGCCAGCTGGTGGATGCGCGCGGCGACGCGCGCCTTGCCGATGCGCTGGTGAAACGCGAAGGCTTCGGCCAGGGCCCAGCGATGTTCGAAGGCATGGAATCCGCCGGGACTGGTGCGCGGTCCGGGAGGCAAGGCATCGGGCGGTTCGCCGCGCATCCACGCCTTGTAGGCGGCCCAGTCAAACGTCGGGATCAACCCGGCGTGACCTTTCCACGCTTCCGGGCGCCCCCACACGAGGCCGGTGCCGCGCGGTCCGAACAGCCATTTGTGGCAGCCGGCCACCAGAAAATCGCAGCCGAGCTGATCCACGGTGGCGTCTTCGACTCCGAAGGCGTGCACGCCGTCGACGCAGAGAAGGACGCGATCGGCGGCGTCCCGCTTTCGATTCAGGTCGGCCAGCGCGTCGGCCATGCGCCGGATGGGCAGCTTGACCCCCGTCGACGAGTGCACCCAGGTCACGGCCAGCGCGCGCGTGCGCGGTCCGACGGCCTTCACGGTGTTGCCGACGATCTCGTCCTCGGTGGCGGCGCTGGCAGCCGCATAGAGCGTCACCTTGCGAACCGACGCGCCCGTGTGCAGCGCGCGCAGCCGCAGCGATTCGTGCGTCGAATAGTGATCGTGCGTGGTGGCGACGATCTCCTGCCCGCGCTGCAGCGGCAATCCTCCGTACAGCAAGGCCAGGCCGGTGGTGGTGTTCCCGGTCAGCGCGACGTCGTCCGGCCGGCCCCCCAGGTATGCGGCGGCCGCATTTCGGACGTCCCCCTCCAGCCGTCCGAGATTCGACAGGCCGTACGAGACGGGATCCTCGTCGAGCCCCCGCCGGTGACGCTCGATAGCCTCACGCACCGGCCGCGGGTGGGACGCCAGCAGCATGAGCGCCATGTGAATGTATTCGCGCGTGAGCAAGAATTCTCCGCGCACCGCCTCCCACGTCGACAGATCGGCCTGCGACGAGGGAGCCGCGACGGCAGCGACGGAGGCGACGGACGATGACACCGGCGGGCCGGCGTTGGCAGCGATGGGGGCGGCCGCAGCGGCGGGCGCCAGACCCGTGGTTCGACAAGAGGCCGCGCCCAGCGCTGCGCCCGCGCCGGTGACGAACCCCGACAGAAACCGTCTTCGATTGGTGGCCATGGTCCTTCATACGCCTTTGCGCCACCAGGCGTCGAGTGTAGCGTGCCCCGGAATGCCCAAGACAAAGTCATCGCATCCGCCAACGACCGGGCTGCTGGGACTGTCGTCGATCGCTGTCCTGTCACTGGTGGCGCGCGCCGCCAGCGGCGCTGACGCTGGCCCGCCGCCGGCAGCCTCGACAGCGAAGGACATCGTGATCGACACGCACGCCGACACCACGCAAGCCTTCACGTACCACGGTGTCGACATCAGCCGTGCCCAGCCGGGCCTGCAGCTGGATCTCATCAAGGCGCAGCAGGGCGGCCTGGACGGGCAATTCTTCTCGATCTTCGTGATGCCGCGTTCCTACAAGCCCGAGCAGTTTTTCAACGAAGCGCTTCGCCAGATCGGCGCCGTGGAGAAACTGGCGGCCGCCAACCCGACGCGCGTCCGCGTCGCACGCACCGCCGCCGACGTGCGCGCCAACGCCGATGCCCACGTGCTCAGCGCGCTGCTGGGCGTGGAGGGCGGTCACGCTTTGCTTCCAGGCGATCCCGACGGACAGCTGCAGCACCTGCGTGAGTTCGCCCGGCGCGGCGTGCGGTATATGACTTTGACCTGGTCGAACAGCAACGATCTGGGCGGTTCGTCCGGCGACGACGGCGACAGCCGCGGCCTGACGCCGTTCGGGTCGCAGGTGATCAAGGAGATGAACCGCCTGGGGATCATCGTCGACGTCTCGCACCTCTCCGACCCGATGTTCTGGGACGCGCTGCGGACCAGCGAACGGCCGGTGCTGGCCTCGCACTCCTCATCGCGGGCCTTGACCAACATCCCCCGCAACATGACCGACGCGATGATGAAGGCGGTGGCGAAAAATGGTGGCGCCGTGTGCGTGAACTTCGGTTCGGCCTTTCTGGACGACGACTTTCATCGCAAGGAAGCGGCGCTGTGGAAGAAGGCGCGCTCGGGTCCCCCGGTTGACGTCTGGACGCAGGTGCGTGCCGAAGCCGCCCAGATCAAACCTCAGGTCACGCTGGCCCGCCTGGTGGATCACATCGCCCATGCCGTCGAGGTGGCCGGCGCCGAGCACGTCTGTCTGGGAAGTGACTTTGACGGCGTGCCGGTCACGCCGGTGGGACTGGAGAACGTCAGCAAGCTGCCCGCGCTGGCGGCCGCCCTGCGCGCGCGGGGTCTCGGTCCGACCGAAGTCAGCGCCATTCTGGGGGGCAACGTGCTGCGTGTGCTGCAGGCCAACGAGCCTGCGGCCCCGCCTGCGCGGTCGTCGCCGGTGTGGTTCTGGTGACAACAAGGCCGTTGCGGGACAGGCAACAGAAAGAGCCCCGATGACGGTCCGACCCCGCGACTTTTCAATGATTCAGTGATCATTGCCACAATTAATAGTTGGTTTCATTACTGCATAATATCGAACCATGGTTGCACTACGCTGGTTGGGTCGTATCGCCGGATCGCTGATGATCATCTGGGCCGTCGCCGGATAATCACCGCCTCCCCGGGCGATCCCGGCTCGTGCGCTGCCCTGAGTCAAGCGCCGGGACCAGTCCACCGATGATGATGCCCGAGCCAGAGTGATGCTCGGAAACAAGGTTAACGAGAGGGTGTCGCTGGGCGCCGTGCGCCTGGCGCGTCCGCTGATCTGGGCGGCCCTGCTGTGCCTGGTTGCCTGCACGACCACGCAACCGAAAGACGAGGTGGTGATCATGGTCGACACCACGCCCCCACCGGAGGCAGCGCGCGAGGTCGACGCACCAATGCCCCTGGTGCAAGTTCCGCCCCCCATTGTTCCTCCTCCCTCGATCCTTTCCGAGGGCCTTCAACCGGTTCGAGGCGGCGCGCACGTGTTGCCTCCCTATCGGGGATCTCGGCCCTGCAAGATGGCGCTGACCGGAACGTCCCCCGTGGCCAAGGCGTGCTCGCAGGGGGGCAGCAAGAAGGCGATGGAGATGATGCTGACGTTCGTCAAACGCGCCCGGGCCGAAGGGATCGTCTTTCAGTGCGCCGACTGCCATCCCGACGAGGACGATTTTTCCGTGCTGGCCCCCGACGCTGACGCCGAATTCCGCAAGCTGCTTTTTCTGGCCCGACCGGGCGACTGAAAAAGCATCTGCAACGCCAACGGCCCGCGCTGCGGCGCGCGCCGATCGAGGTATGGTGTCGCGAATGAAGAATGGCGCCGGTCAACAGCGCGGCAGCGCCCTGCCTCCTTGGATGATGGGCCTGCTCTCGCTTTTTCTCGCCGCGAGCGTCGGGGGCTGCGGGCCGACCAAGCAGCAGAAACAGGGCGCCGAACTTTATGGACGAATGTGCGCCGTCTGTCATGGCCCCGGCGGCGAAGGGTACAAAGCGGATCAGGCCCCTGCCCTGCGCGATCCCCAGTATCTGGCGTCGTCGACGGACGCGTTCCTGCGCGAGGCCATCGCCGCTGGACGGCTGGGCTCGACGATGTCGGCGTGGGGTCGCCAGAGCGGCGGCCCGCTGACGCCGCCCGAGGTCGACGCGCTGATCGCCTTCATGCGCCGGTGGCAAGGTAAGAAGACGGTGACGCTGGACGAACGAGCGGCCTCGGGCGATCGCGGGCGGGGCAGCCAGCTCTATTTTCAAGAATGCGTGAAGTGCCACGGCGCCCGCGGCCTGGAGGGGCCCAACGCCCGCCTTCGCAATGCCGGATTTCTGGCCAACGCCAGCAACGGATTTCTCCGTCTGGCCATCCGCGACGGACGCGCCGGGACGGCCATGCTGCCGTTCGCGGCCAAGCTGGGCGACCAAGGCGTGGAGGACCTGCTGGCCTTCATCCGCAACTGGACGCCGCTGCCGCCCACGCCGCCGACGCCGGCCCCGCCCCCCGACCCCCCGCCCATTCCGCTGGGCAAGGTGACGCTGAACCCGAGAGGGCCAGCGCCCGTCGGTTTCAAGGCCACGCCCGACGTCACCCCCGCCGCGGTGATCAAGGCGCAGCTGGATCGCGGCGCCAGGATGGCCATTCTGGACGCGCGCGCCCCGTCGGATTACCTGGCCGAACACGTCGCCGGCGCGGTCAGCGTGCCGTTTTATGATCCGGCGCCCTACTTCGACAAGCTGCCCAAGGACGTGTGGCTGGTCTGCTACTGCGCCTGTCCCCACGCCGAATCGGGGCAGCTCGCCGAAAAGTTGAAAGCCAAGGGCTTCACCAAGGTGACGGTCCTCGATGAAGGCCTTGGCTTCTGGCGCGCGCAGAAATACGGCACCGTGCTGGCGACTGATATCAAAAAGCCGTGAGCTGATCGAGGTGCTGGCGGATGTGGGCCGCTTCGGCGGCGGTGTTGGCCAGGGCGATCGCCTGCTGGAAGGCCTGGCGCGCTTCCGCCGCCCGGCCCAGTTGAAGCAGCAACGCGCCCTTGAGGCCAAAGAAATGAAAGTAGCCGCCCAGCTCGACGGCCAGCGGCTCCACCATGGCCAGCGCCGCCGCCGGACCCTGCACCTTGGAGACAGCGACCGCACGGTTCAGCGTGACGACCGGTGACGGCTGCAGCCGCTCCAGCGTGGCGTACAAGAGATCGATCTGCGCCCAGTCGGTGTCGGCCGGACGCGCGGCCCGGGCGTGCAGCGCGGCGATGGCCGCCTGAACTTGATAGGGACCTGGGAGCTTGTGGCGAATCGCCTTGTCGATGAGGGCCAACCCTTCGGCGATCGGCGGACCATCCCACAAGCCGCGGTCTTGATCGTCCAGCAGGATGATGGCCCCGTCCGCGTCCAGGCGGGCCGCGCTGCGGGCGTGCTGCAGCAGCATCAACGCCAGCAGGCCCATGATCTCCGGTTCGTCCTGGAACAGCTTCAGCAGGAGACGGCCCAGGCGAATGGCCTCGTCGCAGAGGGCGGCACGGATGTGCGCCTCGCCGCCGGTGGCCGAATAGCCTTCATTGAAGATGAGGTAGACCATCGCCGCCACCGTGGCCAGTCGCTGGGCGCGCTCGTCGGCGCCCGGGGTCTCGAAGGGAACGTCGGCGCGGGCGACGCGGCCTTTGGCCCGGGTGATCCGCTGTTCCATGGCCGCTTCGCCGACCACGAAGGCGCGGGCGATCTGCTTGACCGACAGACCGCAGACGATGCGCAGGGCCAGCGCGATCTGCTGCGTCGCCGGGAGATCGGGGTGGCAGCAGATGAACAGCAGCCGTAGGACGTCGTCGCGATACTGGCTGCCGTCCAGTCGTTCGGCCATGGCCGCTTCGACGTCGTCGAGATCCGAAAGGGCGTCGTCGGACGGCAGCGGCTGTTGCTTGCGCTGGCGGCGGACACCGTCGAGAGCGGCGTTTCGCCCGACGAAGATCAGCCAGCCAGCGGGATCGCGAGGTGGGCCGTTCTGCGGCCAGTTTTTCAGCGCGCTGAGGCAGGCCTCCTGGAAGGCTTCCTCGGCGACGTCCAGCTCGCGAAAATAACGGAGCAACGCGCCCATGGCCCGGGGACGGGCGGCACGCAGCGCCACGTCGATCCAGACCAGGTCGGTCATTTGATTCCGATCCCCGGACTGAAAAAGCGGAGGGGGCGGATCTCGAAGGCGCCGTTGCTGTTGTAGCAACTGGCCAGGGCGCGCGCCGTTTCAACGGCGTCGTCCAGCGACGTGCCATCGACCACGAAGAAACCGAGCAGTTGTTCCTTGGTTTCGGCGAAGGGCCCGTCCAGGACCATCGATTCACGCCCCTTGCGCACCGTGGTGGCCGAGGTGGTGTTCATGAGGCGGGCCACCGGTCCCAGCTTGCCGGCCTTGGCCAGGTTTTCCGTGACGACGGCCAGCTTGGACATGGCGGCGTCATCCTGCTCCTTGGTCCAGGCGCTGACGGCCTCTTCAGAGTCGTAACAAAGGATGGCGTAGAGCATTTGGTTTTCCTTGTCTCCCAGTAGGACGAACGAG
>JAXDMH010000083.1:0-2647 GCA_034666225.1 Myxococcales bacterium | reverse complement strand
GTACAAGGGCGAAGCCCTACCCGGTGTGGCCGCCAAGATCCTCCTCGACAACGCCCGCCACGGCTATCAACTGACCATCCAGAATCTGGCCGTGGCCAGCGAAAAGGCCGCCGCCGCGCCGACGCCGTGAGAGCGCCGGCCGGGCGCCCAGCTCTGTTAATGTGAACCGGTGCGATACGCGCTGGTGTTCGCCCTGCTGATCGAAGCCGGCTGCTCGCCGTCCGGCGGGGTGATGCCGGTTGATGGCAGCGTGACGCCGGTCGATCTCGGCGCCGGGTACGGCATGGGCGAATACATCGTTCCGGCGGACACGACGCTGACGCCGTTTTTGTCCACCGATCCCATGCGCACCTTCGACGCCGCTGGAATGGCGGTCACCGACGGGCGCGACTACTTTGCCGTGCTGGAGACCGACGTGGGGCGGATCGTGATCGATCTGCTGGAGGTCGACGCGCCCCTGGCGGTGAATTCGTTCGTGTGGCTGGCGCTGCATCACTTTTACGACGGGGTGGCGTTCCACCGGGTGATCAGCGGGTTCGTCGCCCAGGGCGGCGATCCGAACACGCTCGGTTCCAACAGCGCGACCTGGGGGCTGGGGGGACCGGGTTATCAGTTCGCCAGCGAACCATCGCCCGCGCTGAACTTTGACGGCGCGGGGGCGGTCGGCATGGCGCGCACCTCCGATCCGAACAGCAACGGTTCGCAGTTTTACATCACGCTGGCGGCCACGCCTTCGCTGGACGGCAAGTACACCCTGTTCGGGCACGTGACCGAAGGCCTGGACGTGTTGCCCCGGATCGCGCGCGGCGAGCCACCGGCCGCGCCGACCCGGATGCTGCGGGTCTACGTCGCCGACAAGGCGCGCTGAGAGGCGGCGCCGCGCTCAGTTGGCAGCGACGAGGGTGATGTCGTCGAGGATGTTGCTGTTGTCGGTCGCCGGATCGGCGTTGCGGAATTCGATGGTCGTCGACGCGGCGGCGGCAACGAACGAGGCGGTGAAGCCCTTCCAGGCCAGCGTGTTTGTTCCCGCGCCGTCGTCGTTCTTGGCGCTCAGGATCTGGTTGCCATCCACGAAGACCAGCACCGTGCTGGTGGTGCCGAAGATCCCCGTATCGACGAGGTTGCCCACCCAGAAGGACAGATCGTACCTGGCACCGGGCGTCGTCGTGACCGCTTGAGACACCCCGGTCGCCGCGTTCGACCCGAACCCAGTGAGATCCAGTGCCTGGGCCCCCTCGTGCGCAGGGAACGAAAAGCCATTCTGCTGAAATGTCCCGCTCAGCGGCGCCACGTCGCCGCCGGCCGTGCCCACAACCATCCAGCCGTTGAATGACTGGCCCACCACCAACTGTTGATAGCCGCCCAACGGGACCACCGGAAGTTCGAAGCCGCAGTTGACCAGCAGCGAATTCGCCACGCCGCAATTCGAGGCCACGATGCCCCCCTCGGTGACGCTGTCGGGACTGCCGATTTCGGCAACGGCGTCAGTCTCGATGGCGGTGTCGCCCGCATCTGCCGCGCTGCCGCCGCTGCCGCCGCTGCCGACGCTGCCCCCACTGCCGGCGTCTCGCAGCGCGCTTGAGCCTCCATTGCAAGCACCCAGCAGAGCCGATGAACAGCAGACGGAGACCACGAACAGCAAGCGCAAGCCAGATGACATGACGAACCTCTCTGAAGGTTTGGACGACATTCCTGGCTTATCGTGCAGGTGGATCGCAAGGAAAGCTATCTCGCTTTGGGGACATCCGGGCGTCAACATCCGCAACGCGCCGGTGCTTGCCGTGGCCACCAGAATCCGCTAGGGGAGAACGGTGCCAGGGGTAGACACAGCCGGGCGGGCGGCGGGGCCGCGGTATCCGGTGACCGCGTACGCGGCCATCAACGCCCTGGGCGCCACCACCCGCGACGTCGTCGCCGCTCTGGGCGCCGGGCGCTCGGGCCTGCGTCCCTGCACGACGTTCGATCTTCCGTTTGACGTGCCGGCCGGGACCATGGTCGATCCGTTGCCACCCTTGCCGGCGCGCCTGTCCGGACACGATAGCCGTACCGCGCGCCTTGCCATCGCGGGGCTGGCCGAGATTCTGCCGGCCGTCGCCCGGGCGGTGGCGCGTCACGGCAGCGACCGGGTGGCGCTGGTGCTGGGGACGACGACGGCGGGGCTGGGGCGCACGGAGGCCGCCTACCTGACGTCGCGCCGCGACGGCGCGCTGCCCAGCGACTACGACCTGCACCGCCAGCATTCCTTCGGCGGCCTGCTGGAGGCGGTGCGCGTGACCGCGGCCGTGGGCGGGTCCGCCTATGTCGTCTCGACGGCCTGCTCGGCCAGCGCCAAGGCCATCGCCAGCGGGCAGCGGTTGATCGCCAGCGGCGTCGCCGACGCCGTCGTCGTGGGCGGCGTCGACGGTCTCTGTCAGACCACGCTGCGCGGCTTTCATAGCCTGGAGATCCTCAGCGACGAACCCTGCCGCCCGTTCAGCCGCCTGCGCAAGGGAATCAACCTGGGGGAGGGAGCGGCCTACCTGCTGCTGGAGCGCCAGGGCGACAGCGCGGTGGCGCTGCTGGGCACCGGCGAATCGTCGGACGCCTTTCACATGACGGCACCGCATCCCGAAGGCCAGGGGGCCAGCGCCGCCATGACCGGGGCGCT
>JAXDMH010000082.1:0-9117 GCA_034666225.1 Myxococcales bacterium | reverse complement strand
GCGCTGCACGTGCTGGTGCTGCGGCGGCGGATCGCCCTGGAAGAATCGGTGCTGCTGGCCGACCCCGGTTATCGGGCGGCCATGGCGGGCAAGCCGCGTTTTCTGCCCCGGCTGTGGCCCGGGCCGCGCCGTCCGCCGCCGGCGAAGCAACCGGGAGCATGGCCGACGTCGTGATCGCGGGCGGCGGGATCGCCGGCGCGACGCTGGCGATCTTGCTGGGGCGGGCCGGCGTGCGCGTCGACCTCTTCGACGCCCAGAAATTTCCGCGCGAGAAACCCTGCGGCGAAGGACTGATGCCCGCCGGTGTCGCTGTGCTCCGTCGCCTGGGCGTGGCCGCCGCGGTGGGCGGCCGTCCCCTGCGCGGCATTCGCTATCGCGGCTGGGGGCTGTCGGCCGAGGCGTCTTTCCCGGCCGTCGACGGCGTGGCGGCCGTGGCGCTGGGACAGCGGCGCTTTCACCTGGACGGCGTCCTGTTCGCGGTGGCGGAGAGCACGCCGGGGGTTCGCGCCTTCACGGGCGTGGCCGTCGACGGCGCGGTGGTGGAAGGCGGGCGCGCCGTCGGGTTGCGCGTGGGCGCCCAGGTTCACCGCGCGCCGCTGGTGGTGGGCGCCGACGGACCGCTGTCGGGCGTGCGCCGCAGCCTGGGCCTGGACGGCCCGCGCCCGCGGCGCGCGCGGCTGGGGTTGCGCATGCACTTTCGCCTGCGCCCGGGCACGCCCCAGCCGGACATGGTCGAGGTCTTCATCGGCGAAGGCCACGAGCTGTACGTCACGCCGCTGCCCGGCGACGAGACGCTGGTCGCCCTGCTGTCCGATCGCCCCACCATGGGCGGTGAGGCGCGTGAGGCGCTGCCCCGCCTCATCGACGCCCAGCCGGTGCTGCGCCAGCGCCTGCAGGGCGCCGTGCCGCTGACTGCGATCGCCGGGCGCTCGCCGCTGGCCCTGAACGTGCGGGCCGGATTTGCGCCGGGGGCGGTTCTGCTGGGCGATGCCGCCGGCTTTATCGATCCCGTCACCGGCGGCGGCATGGCCCAGGCGCTGCTCAGCGCCGAGTTGCTGGCGGCGGCTGTCCCCGACATCCTGGCGAGCGGCCAATCGGGCCGCCAAGTCGACAGCGACCTCTGGCTGGCGCGCTTTGATCGCCGGCGGCGGCGGTTGCTGCGCGATTACCAGCGGCTGACCCGCCTGCTGCTGTTCCTGATCGCCCGGCCGGCGCTGGCCCGGGCCACGCTGCGCCTGATGGCGGGGACGCCCCGCCTCATGTCGCACCTCATCGGCGTGGCGGGTGGCGTGCGCGGCCTCTTCGGGCGGCTATAGTCATCGCGAATGTCGATGTCGACGACGACGCGGCCATTTTTTCTGCTGGCGCCGGGAGCGGGAGCGCCTTCGTCGTCGGCCTGGATGCAGCGCTGGCACAACCGGCTGTCGACCGTGGGCGAGGTGATGACCCTCGATTACCCGTACATGCTGGCGGGGCGACGCCGCCCGGATCCGCCGGCGGTCTTGATCGCGGCGCATGCCGAGGCGCTGGCGCAGGCCCGCCTTCGGGCCGAGGGGACGGTCGTCCTCATCGGCAAGTCCATGGGTGGCCGCATCGGCTGTCACGTGGCAGTCGCCGGCGCCGGCGAGGCTGGTGGACAAGCCGATGCTGGCCGCCTGCGCCTGGTGTGCCTGGGCTATCCGCTGAAATCGGCGAGCAGCGGCGCCTTGCGCGACGAGGTGCTGGTGCGCCTGACCACGCCCGTCCTGTTCGTGCAGGGGACGCGCGATCCGCTGTGTCCATTGCCCCTGCTGCAGGGCGTGCGGGCCCGGATGTCGGCGCCCCATCACCTGCACGTCGTCGAGGGCGGCGACCATTCATTGGAGGTGTCGGCTCTACAGAGAAAGCGAGCGGGCATCAGTCAGGGCGACAGTGACGCTAACGTGCTGGAGGTGATCCGCCGATTCGTTGCTGGTGAGACGCCGTAAAGCCGCACCGCGTTCCATCCCCCACAAGCGTATATACTGATGCTCCACCGGTGTTGATCCCTCCCTCCGCCCACACCAAGGCCTTCGGCGCGTGCTGATAGGAACGGTCATCCGCGACTATCGCATCGTCACCGAACTGGGTGGCGGCGGGATGGGGACCGTCTATTTCGCCGAGCACACGGTGATCGGACGGCGCGCCGCCATCAAGGTGCTGAACCCGGACGTCTCTGCCAACACCGACATCGTGGCCCGTTTTTTCACCGAGGCAAAAGCGGTCAACGCCATCCGCCACCCGAACATCGTCGACATCACCGACTTTGGCCACGTCGGCAAGCTGTACTTCATCATCATGGAGATGCTGGAGGGCGAGACGCTGGGCGCGCGCATGGAATCGGTCAAGCCGTTGCCGGCGCTGACCACGGTGCGCGTCCTGTCGCAGGTGGGGTCGGCCGTGGGCGCCGTGCACGAACGGGGGATGGTCCACCGCGATCTGAAACCCGAGAACATCTTTCTGACCAATCACCCCGACTACCCCGACTTCGTGAAGGTGCTGGATTTCGGCGTGGTCAAGCTGATGGGAACGCCGCCGGCGGCGTCGCACAAGACCCAGCCGGGCACCGCCATCGGCACGCCCGCGTACATGTCGCCGGAACAGTGCCTTGGCCTGGCGGCGCTGGACCATCGCAGCGACGTCTATTCGCTGGGCGTGGTGGCGTACGAGATGCTGGCCGGCGTCCCGCCGTTCACCGGCGACGCCCTGGAACAGATGATGGGCCACACGCGCGGCGCGCTGGTGCCGCCCAAGAAACACAACCCGGCGGTGGGCGATGCGCTGAACGTCGCGATCGTGCGCGCCCTGGAAAAGAAACCCGAGGACCGATTCGCCAGCCTGCGCGATTTCCGCAGCGCCCTGGAGGCGGCGGTCGCTCCAGCGCGCCCCAGCGTCTCGCCAACCAAAGCCGCGGTGGCCGTGGTGGCCGCGATCAAACCGGAACCGGCGGCGCCAGCCAAGGTCGACCCCGCCAAGAAACGTCGCGCGCGCGAAGGCGTGCCGATGCCGCAGGATCCGGTCGAGGTGGCGCGCATCGAGCGCGCGCAGACGAAAAAGGTGGGCAGCAAGCTGCGCGAGATCATCGCCCAGCGCATCGCCACCAACCGGATGACCGTGCCAGCGATGCCGGTGGTGGCCCTGCGCTGCCTGGAGATCATGCGCGACCCGAACGCCGAGTTCGCCGAGATCGCGTCGATCATCGAAAAGGATCCCCTGGTGGCCTCGCGCCTTCTGCGCATCGTCAACAGCCCGGCCTACGGGTCGCGCGAAGCGATCAGCAGCGTCAAGCGAGCGGTGGCGCGGCTGGGGCTGCAGCCACTGAAGCTGCTGCTGATGGAAATGTCGGCGCGCGAGGTGTTCATGTCGCGCAACCCGCGCATCCGCGACGCCTTCCGCGGCATCTGGGAGCACTGCCTGGCGGTGGGGATCCTGGCTCGCGACACCGCGTCGGCGCTGAACAGCGGCGTCGACGGTGAGATGGCGTACCTGGGCGGCCTCTTTCACGACGTCGGCAAACCGGTCGCCGGCGCCCTGCTGCTGGAAGCCGAGCGCAGCTTGATCGACGACCTGGACGAACCGTTCATGAGCGATTCGCTGTGGATGAAGGTCGTCGACAGCGCCCACCGCGACGTGGGGGCGGCCCTGGCGGAAAGCTGGCACCTGTCGCCCACGGTGGCCGAGACCATCTCCGACCTCACCAGTTACGACACAGAGGCGGCCGCCCGTTCGTGCCGCAACGTGGTTCGTTACGCGAACGCCCTGACCAAGCGCGAGGGGCTGTACGTGGGCGAGATCGATCTGGATGCCGTCCTGGGCGTCATCGCCGACGGACGCACCTTGCTGGGCATCGACGAACCGCTGGAGCAACGCCTGATCGGCGGCCTGCGCGAGCGCGTCGAGACCGTGACCACAGCGGCCGCCGAACCCGCCGCGGGCACCATCAGCGTGCAGCCGGGCGATCAGTCGACGGCGGCGCGGCGACGCTAGTGCGCCTCCCGCGAAATAGCCTCTACGGGGCGACGTATCCGAACGCGACGTCCTCGAGCGGATCGGAGGCGGTGTAAACGGGGGTCCAGGTCATGCCTCCATCCGTGGAGCGCTCGACCTTGCCTCCGCGGATACCGATCCACACGCCGGAGCCGAACGCGGTACGGCCGCCGTCGCGCCCGACGGGCGTCGTGCAGGCCGCAGCGTCAACGAACTGGCCGCCACAGAAGACGACCGCGTCCGTGTGCGCGCCTCCCAGGTCCATCCATGTCTCGCCGGAGCTGGTTTGCCACCAGTGGTTCGAGTCGGCGCGGGCGACCCACAGGCCGTTGCCGAACGCGACGCTGCGCGCGGGGTCCGTCATGCGCCGGCTTCCGTTCATCCAGGTGACGCCGTCCGGCGAGTACATCGAGGCCCCGTAGCCGCCCGCCGCGACGAATCGACCGTTGCCGAAACGGACGCCGCCCATCCACTGACCGACCGACGTCGTGCGCGTCGTCCAGGTCTTGCCGTCGGGCGACGTCTGCGTCTGCCAGCCAAGCGCCACGAACAGTCCGTTGCCGAAGGCGATCGAGCGCAGCAGGAAGTTGTCGTCGCCGCCGCCGCCCAGCCGTTGCGAGTCGATCCAGGTCTTGCCCCCATCCAGCGAGCGCACACGAACCCCTCCATAGCCGACGGCGACGAACGTGGGCGCGCCGGCCGCTGGCGGCGCATCGTCGCCGGCGGCGCCGGTGTCGTCCGTCGGCGATGCGTCGGTGGTCGCCATCATGTCGACAGCGCCGTCGCCGTGCCCGCCGCCGCTGCCGCTGGGGACGTCCTGTCCGCCCGTACCCACGCCGCCGGCCCCCACGCCGCCGGCGCCTCCGCTGCCGCCCGCCGCTCCTCCAGAGCCGGCATTGCCCGAACCTTTGGCGCCGCATCCCTGAGTGGCACAGCCCGCCACCAGCCATGCGATCGCCCAGCCAGCCGCCGCGGATCGCCCAATCCGACCGAATTTCCTCATGGCGCGCGATTGTACCGCGGCTGCTCGCGCGCCGCTGCCTGGCCGCGTGCAACTCTCAGGTGAACCTGTGCTGTTTGCGTCAGACATGGGGCGGCTATATCCTCGCTGGTCCGTCAGAGAGCGGCGGGTGGGAGGTTGCGGATATGTCGATGTCGATAATCAAGCCCTTGGACGTCGAGGCACTGAAACAACAGTGGGCGAGCGCGCAGCCTTTCCCCCACATCGTCATCGAGAACTTTCTCGAGTCCTCGGCGGCCGACGACATCGCAAGGGCGTATCCGACTTTCGACCAGGCCCTGAGCCAGGGTTTTTCGTTCAACGCCATCAACGAGCAGCGCAAGGTGCAGATCACCGACAGCGGGCGGTTCCCGGAGCCCGTTCGCCGCCTCAACGATGCCGTCTCATCCAGCGCGTTTCTTTCCCAGCTGGAGACCATCACGGGGATCCCACGCCTCCTGACCGACAATGAGCTCTCCGGCGGAGGTATGCACCTCACGGGTTCGGGCGGGCGGCTGGACGTTCACGTCGACTTCAACCTGATCGAAGCTCGTCAACTCCACCGTCGGCTGAACATCCTCATCTACTTCAACCCGATCTGGAACGAGGAGTGGGGTGGGCACATCGAGCTGTGGGATCGTGACGTCAAGACCTGCCACCGTCGCTGTGTTCCCTCGCTGAACCGCTGCCTGATCTTCGAGACCAGCGAGATCAGCTATCACGGCGTCCGGCCCATCACGGCGCCCGCCGACGTGGTCCGCCAGTCATTCGCCGCCTACTACTACACACGCGAGGCGCCGGCGCACTGGGACGGCAAGTCGCACTCGACGATCTTCCGCGCGCGCCCCGACGAGAAGCTGCGGCAGTACATCCGCATGCCGGCGGAGCGCCTGCGGCGGCAGATCCGGACTCAGCTCCGCCGCTCGAAGCGCGCCGTCAAGTCGTTGCTGGGCATCAAGTAGCGGGGTGCGCCCGTCTCAATGGCTGGCGCCCCGACCGGTTCCGACGACGTCCGGGTTTTTGGGCTGGACTTCCATCAGCTTTCGCTCCACCAGCTCCTGGATCACGACGGTCGGGCGCTGTTGATCGATGACGTCGGCTGAGAAATCATACGACCAGAGCCAGGTGGCGCTCTGAAAATGGCTGGCCAGAAATGGGATGAGCGCCTCGCCGAAGGAATCGCGAATTATCGTGGCTGACGGGATCTCGCCCAGGCGGCTGCGGGTTTCGAAGCGTTTCCTGCCGCGCACGCTCATGCGTTCGAACGTCAACGGCGATCCGTCGGCGAAGGTGGCTGCCCGATCAGCCGACGACAGCCGAAGGTGTACCTGCGGCTCGGTGATGTCGTTCTTGAGACCGGACATCCGGGCCAGGTCTCCCCCCGCGGTGACGACCGCCTGCCGAGTGAAGTCGTGGTCGGTCAACATCTTGACGTCGGGGAACCAGGCGGCCAGGCGCCCGGCGATCGCCTGATAGCCGAAGAACGCGCCCCGATCGTTCCAGTGCGTATCGCTGAGGTAGTACAGGCGCTCTTCATCCTTGTGGCGCTCCAACGCGTCGGAAAGGTCCAGCAGCTCCACGCCCGGCGTGGTCGCCGCCGCTTGACGGAGTTGCTCCAACCGCGAAGGCGCGGCCACCCGGGTCAACCAGGGCGGCACGAATTCGCGATAGATGCTCTCCTTGTCCGGCGCCACGACGACCATGTATCGAATTCCACGCTGCGCCAGCCAGTCGGCCCGCGCCTTCAGAACGGAGCGCCAGGTCTCCAGCTCGCGGTCGGTAAAGGGAGACACGCGCCTGAAATTATCGACCATTCTCTCGCCGGCCAGGAACAACCAAGGATCGGCTCTGATGACCGACTCCGGCGCCGATGAGACCCCCAGCACCCGCCAGGCGATAAGAGCCCGCACCCGCACCAGCGTGGCGCGAAAGCCCATGGCGTTCTTCAGATATATCAGCAACTCACCCGGGAAACGGACGGCGCGGCGATCGAGATGGAAGGACGGAAACGTGATCTCGTCCTGCAAGGGCGACGGATTGGGATCAAGTTTGAAGACCAGATCAAAGGCGGGCACCGCCAGGGCGGTCAGGAAGAGAAGGCTGAGCACCAGGTTTCCGCGACGGGTCATCTAGAACCGAAAATAGATGAAAGGGCTGTAAGAGCCCGCCGCCATCAGCATCACCGAATAGATGAAGATACTCATCAGCCCGATCATCCGGGCCGCGTCCCAGGACCGCGGCACGCTGGCCGCTTCCAGCCGACGGCGCAGGGCCGGCAAGATGGGGGCGGACCCGACGATGCCGACCAGGGCGGCCAGGATCACCTCGTTGTCGACGAACAGGCGAATCCCGGGAGCCGCTTGCGTCGGGTGCGCCACGTCGGCCATGGCGCGCAAGAACGACATCGCTGACGTCAACGTGTCGGCGCGGAAGAAGACCCAGCTGACGAGAACGACCAGGACGACGTAGAGGTGGCGCAGAGGTCGCAACGGCGCCGCCATCCGCTGTACCAGCTTCAAGCGTTCGAGGATCAGGAAGAATCCGTGGAAGAGCCCCCAGATGACGAAGTTCCAGCTGGCGCCATGCCACAGGCCGCACAGCGCGAAGACCACCATCAGGTTGGCATATCGCCGCGCCGGCGAAACGCGGTTGCCGCCCAGAGGAATGTAGAGATAGTCACGAAACCAGGACGACAGCGAGATGTGCCAGCGGCGCCAGAAATCGGTCATGCTGACCGCAATGTATGGGTAGTTGAAGTTCTCGAGAAAACGGAAGCCAAACATTCGCCCCAGACCGATCGCCATGTCGGAGTAGGCGGAAAAGTCGAAGTAGATCTGGAGGGCATAGCCAACCACCGCGATCCACGTCAGCCCAGCGTTCAGTTGCGCCAGGGGCAAGGCGAAAATCGCGTCGGTCGGGCGGGCCACCACGTTGGCGATCATCATCTTCTTGCCCAGACCGATGATGAATCGCCTGACGCCTTCTCCGAAGTCGTCGATGCCGACGCTCCGTCGTTCTATCTGCGATTTGACGTCGACATAACGCACGATCGGCCCGGCGATCAGCTGCGGGAAGAACGACTTGTACATAGCTATCTTGAGAAGACTACGTTGCGGCGGGACGGTGCCGCGATGCACGTCGACCACATACGACATGCCCTGGAACGCGAAGAATGAGATCCCAATGGGCAGGTGGACCGGACCGACGCCGAGCGGTCGAAGGCGCAGAGACGTCAACAGTACGTTCAGATTGTCGATCAGGAAGCTGGTGTACTTGAAGGCGACCAGCAGCAACAGATTGCCAAGGATCGCCGTGATCAGCATGGCGCGGGATCGGCGCTCTCCCCGCTCGGGCGCCGCCCCTCGTCCGCAGATCCAGTTGAGGACGATCGAGACGCCGAGCACCAGGACATAGGCTCGCTCGCCCCAGGCGTAGAACAGCAGGCTGAACACCAGCAGGACAAGGTCGCGGTGTCTCTCGCCGAGGACAAAGTAAGCGAACAAGACGGCGGGCAGGAAAAAAAACAGAAACACCGGTTCGGAAAAGAGCATCGAGAGCGGCGATTATAAGACCTGGCCGGGTCGCTGACGGCAGGGTTTTCCGTGCCGTGGCCACAGTCGCGGAATTCCGGCGCGCGCGGTACCATCGTCCCATGACGAGGACCGTGCGCTTTGCCTCTGTCGTCTCCGCAGGGGTGGCATTGGTGATGTATGGGGGCTGCGGATCGGGCGGCGCCGGCCCGGCGGGGACCGGCGGAGGGCTGGGCACCGGCGGCGCGGGCACGGCGGGCGCGGGCGCCGGCGGTGCGGGTAGCGGCGGTGGCGACACCGGCAGCGCGGGTACCGGCGGCGGCGACACCGGCGGCGCGGGGACCGGCGGCGCGGGGACCGGCGGTGCCGGTACCGGCGGGGCGGGTACCGGCGGTCTGGGTGCCGGCGGCGCGGGCACCGGCGGTCGGGGTACCGGCGGTCTGAGTACCGGCGGCGGTGGCGGCGCGCCGGCGGGCGGCGGCGTCTCTGGCACGTCCGGCAACGACGCCGGGGGCGGCAGACTCACGGATGCGGGCGACGGGCCGCCGGCGGGCACGGGCGGCAACAAATGCACGCCGCCCC